>NZ_VFWQ01000021.1:0-101621 GCF_006442705.1 Mesorhizobium sp. B1-1-7
GAGCGAGACCATCTGCTCGTTGTGAAGGATCTCGTATGCCTGGATCGGGATGACGCTCGACACCGTGGCGCGCGCGAAGGATTCGACCGCATAGAGCGAGGCGAAGGTGCGTGCATCCGCGGCCTTGAGGGCCGGGAGCCAGATCGGATGGCGCACATGGGTCGACATTGCTTCCCCAAAGCAGAATCACCGGTCAAATCTGCCTTGGCCGTTTCCGGGCCATTAAGAGGAAACCGACGCGCAGGCGGTGAAAAGCGGGTTGGTCAAAGCCTTTCCGGCGCTGGCCCAAAGCGGCATCCGACGAGGCCTGCGCCTACGCGGCGCCGTGCCGAGGAACCCGGTCTTCTTCTGTCCCGGCCAACCGTGATAGTCCTCAAGGCGGGGCTGAATCAGATCGCGAGACCATGACCATCGACATGCCGACCGTACCCGTCCAGGATCAGCCAAAACGCATCGTCGCCATAGACATCCTGCGCGGCATCGCGCTGCTCGCCATGGCGAGCTACCACTTCACCTGGGATCTGGAGTTCTTCGGCTACACCGACCCCGGCCTCACCGCGTTCGGCTGGTGGAAGATCTACGCCCGCTGCATCGCTTCGACCTTCCTGTTCCTGGTCGGCGTCAGCCTGTACCTCGCCCATGGCCGGCAAATCCGCTGGAACGGTTTCTGGAAGCGGTTCGCCATGGTTGCCGGCGCCGCGGTCGCCATCTCGGTCGTCACCCGCATCGCAACGCCGGACGGCTTCATCTTTTTCGGCATCCTGCACGAGATCGCGCTCGCCAGCCTGCTTGGCCTCGCCTTCCTGCGCCTGCCGGCGTTGCTGACCCTGCTTGTGGCGGCACTGGTTATCGCGGCGCCGGTCTATCAGCGCTTCGAGGCCCTGGATCATCCCTGGCTGTGGTGGATAGGCCTGTCGGCGATCAATCCTCGTTCCAACGACTATGTGCCGCTGTTTCCATGGTTCGGCGCGGTGCTTGTCGGCATCGGTGTCGCGAAACTTGCCTCCGCTTCCGGCATACGGGCGCGCCTGGCAAGCCTGGCGGCCGGCCGCTGGGCCAATCCGCTGGTCTTCATCGGCCGACACAGCCTCGCCTTCTACCTGATCCACCAGCCGCTGCTGATCGGTTGCGTCTGGCTGTTCTCGCAGGTGATGCCAGCCAAGGTCGAAACCCCTCAGGTGAATTTCCTGAAAACCTGCCAGATCTCGTGCGAACAGTCGCGCGACGCCAAGTTCTGTTCGAGCTATTGTAGCTGCATGCTCGACACGCTGGAGGGTGAATCCTCGCTTGATCGGCTCTACAACAACGATCAGACTGCGCAATGGAAGGCACATCTGGGCGATCTGGCCGGCACCTGCACGGCCCAGACCGACGACAAGATGACCGAGGGGGGACAGCAATGACCGACAGCCAACCGAAGCCGGGGAGGATACCGTGGCCGCCGGTGATCTACACCGCCGCCATCGCCATCAGCATCACTCTCGGCATGCTCTATCCCCTGCCCTGGATTGGCGACCTCCTGGGCGACATCCTGTTCGCCGCCGGCTGGGTGGCGCTGTTCGGCGTCGCGGCACTCTGGTTCACGGCGATCCGCACGATGGTCCGGGCCAAGACGACGCTCAATCCCAACGCGGTGCCCGACCATCTCGTCACGTCAGGCCCCTTCGGCATCACCCGCAACCCGATGTATCTGGCCAACACGCTGCTGTTGATCGGCGTCGCCTTCGTCACAGGCATCGTCTGGTTTCTGCCGATGGCGTTCATCGCGGCTTTCGCCACGCAGAAGATCGCCATCGAGGGCGAGGAAAAGGTGCTGGCCGCGAAGTTCGGCAAGAAATACCGGGATTACGCAAAGAGAGTGCGACGCTGGATTTGAGCCGGGGCCTGTATTCCGCGGCGCACAGATTTTGACAGCTCTTGGCCGATGGGGCGGCATACCTCGGCGATTGGCCGAACGCCTATCCCGTCGTCATCCACGGGCGGAGCAAGGAGCGCAGCGACGCAGCGCAGACCCGAGGATGACGAAGTTCGAAACGCTCCGGCCAATCACGAACGTTTGTCGCTCAAACGCGCGATAGAATCTGGCCCCTCAGGTATTGACCCCAAGTTCCACCAGCCGCTCCACACAGGACTCCTCGGCCTGGTCGAGTTCGGCCAGCGTCTCCTCGAGATCGCGGCGCTTTTGCCGGAGATCCTCGCGCTTTTCCTCGATCCGCTTGATCATCAGCTTGAGTTGCCCGACCTCGCCTGGTGGCTCCTTGTACATCTGGATGATTTCGCGGATCTCGTTGATCGAGAAGCCGAGCCGTTTTCCCCGCATGATCTGCCGGATGAGGTGGCGGTCGGAGGGACGAAACAGCCGCGTGCGGCCACGCCGCACCGGCTGCACCAGCCCTTCGTCTTCATAGAAACGCAGTGTCCGCGTCGACACGTCGAATTCGCGGGTCAGTTCGGTGATCGAATAATATTCCCGCATTGTCACTCCGTGCCGGAACCCCAGGCGATCGCCGTGCGTCGCCTTTCGTCCGAACCAAACCCTTGCCGCGCCGGAATCGACACGGCACCCCGCGCGAGCGTCGCATGGCATTTACGTAAAAGTCAATTGAGGCCGCCCGGAGCAGTAACGATCCCTCGCCACGCGCAAGCCTCCTTGCTGCACCGTGAAGAGTTCGAAAAACCGGGCATCCGGGCCAGGCACTACAATGCCCGGAACTGCTCCCGGGATCGTTTATTCTTCGTTAGTCACAATTCTAAGTGAGACAAAAACATAACCGGTAAAAAACGATTCCATGGCACCGTGATCTGTGAGACGTGACGGCGGGGGGCCTTTTGCCTTGACTGACAATTCTTTCTCTCCGTCCCGCGCCAGCGGCGATGGTTCGGCAACGTCAGTCGGACAGGTTCTGTCCGTGCGCGGATCCGAAGCGCGCATTGGCCTGCCGGTTCCCGCGACGAAGGTCGACAAGCGGACAACCGTCGGCAAGTTTCTCACGATCGATGCCGGATCGAACACGATTGTCGGCATGATTACGGAAGTTTCGGGAGGTTCGGCCGAACAGACGCATCCGTCGAACCACAAGTCCGTCGCGCGAATTGATCTGGTGGGCGAAATCTGCCGCAACGCCGATGGCATATCGCAATTCAAGCGCGGCGTCCGAGAATACCCGGCAATCGGGGATGCTGCCAGGATTGTATCCAATGAGGAGCTGCGACTGATCTATGCGCCGTCGGATTTGCGCGCGATTTGCATCGGCCAGCTCAACCAGGACCCGACTATCCCCGCCTATGTCGATGTCGACAGCCTCCTGACCAAACATTTCGCGGTTCTCGGATCGACCGGTGTTGGCAAGTCGAGTGGTGTTGCCGTAATTCTCGGCGAGCTCATGAAAGCACGGCCGAATATGCGGGTACTACTGCTCGACGGTCACAACGAATATAGCAAGTGTTTTGGCGACAAGGCCAACGTGGTCAGTGCCCGGACTCTGAGACTGCCGTTCTGGTTGTTCAATTTTGAAGAGATCACCGACGTTGTCTTTGGCGGCCGGCCGGTTGTTCCCGAACAGGCCGAGATACTCGCCGAACTCATCCCGATGGCAAAGGGCGCATACTCCAACTCCAGAGCGGCCGCGACCCGGTCGACCTTGAAGAGGAAGGATTCGAGAATCTCGGGTTTCACCGTCGATACGCCGGTTCCCTATCTCCTGCAGGATCTCCTGTCGCTCATCGACGAGCGGATGGGAAAGCTAGAGAACCGCTCCTCGCGCATGACCTACAACCGCCTGATGCTGCGCATCGAGAGTATCAGGAATGATCCGCGCTACGCCTTCATGTTCGAGAGAGCGAATGTCGGCGGCGATACGATGGCGGCTTTGCTCAGCGACTTGTTCGGTTTGGAATCACACGACCGTCCGATCACCATCCTTCAGCTTGCGAGTCTTCCGGTGGAGGTCGTGGACGCGGTGGTATGCGTGGTATCCCGGCTGGCTTTCGATTTCGGCTTGTGGAGCGATGGCACGATGCCGTTGCTTTTGGTCTGCGAAGAGGCCCATCGTTACGCCTCGGCCGACCATTCGCTGGGTTTTGGTCCGGCACGGCGGGCCTTGTCACGCATTGCCAAGGAAGGGCGCAAATATGGTGTGTGTCTCGGACTCGTGACGCAACGCCCCGCCGAGCTCGATCCGACGATCATCTCCCAGTGCAGCACCCTGTTTGCGATGCGCATGGCGAACGACCAGGACCAAACCTTGCTGCGCTCGGCCGTTTCGGACGCCGCGGCCGATCTGCTTGCTTTCGTTCCGTCTCTGGGAACTGGTGAGGTCGTCGGCTTTGGAGAAGCCGTACCGCTGCCGACCCGTCTGACCTTCAAGGAATTGCCGGAGAGGCTGGTACCGCGCAGCGATTCGGCCAATCCCCTGCGGGACGAAAAATCGAACATGAGCCGTTTCGATTTCGTCAGGTCGGTTGTCGATCGCTGGCGCGAAGCGACGACGAACCGGTCGGCCTGGATGGACGATGCTCCAGCAGCTCTCGAAACGCCCCAACTGCAGTCGGAGTATCCGAACGAACCCCCTCCCGAAGCGTACGCCGCGGGGGAAGCGCACGAAACGCCAGCCTCGGCTGGCTCCCGCCGGATCGAAGAGGCACGCTATCGACTGCTGCGACGCTAGTGCATGGCATCCAAAGCCAAACGGCATTTTTGGAGAAACACGTGCATGAAAACGAAGGCTTGAAGTGCATCGACCAATCCCTTGGACGCAACGCACCTTGGAACCTACGGACAAGCTATGTCTTCGCCGCGATGTTCAAATCGAATTGAAGTGGACTGATTGATGACCGTCGCCGAAAAACAGCCACCGCTCGCCGACATTCTTCAAGCTGCACCTTTCGGATTGACTGTCCTGTCGCAGGCTGGCGACATTGTCTACGCAAACCGGGCGGGAACGATCGCGGCGGGTAATATCACGCCGGCAAAGGATCTGATCGTAGATGGCCGGGTTATCCGCACGTTGCGTTTCGACGTTGCCGATCAGGAAGCGCCCCTGACCGTAGCCCTGTCGCTTGACGTTACCGACCAGTGCGAACTTGAGAATGACCTGTTCCAGCAGGCCTTTTTCGACGAGCTGACCGGTCTGCCGAACCGCGCCCTCATGGAGCGCAGTTTTACCGACTTGATCGGCGCGGACAGTGCTCCGTTTGCCTTGGCTTTCATCGATCTCGACGGCTTCAAGCACATCAACGACTATTATGGCCATACGGTTGGAGACTTGCTTCTCGGTAAGATTGCAACGCGTCTCTCGGGATACCTACGCCCGACCGATATGCTCGTGCGCATAGGCGGCGACGAGTTTGTGCTGCTGATATCTCCAGTCGGGACGATGGAAGAACTGGCGAGCGACATCGAGCGGGTATCGCAGAGCCTCAAGGAACCGTTCTATGCGGATGGTTTCGAAATCTTTTCATCGGCGTCGATCGGCGTCAGCCTTTATCCGAAGGACGGAACGACCTTTGACCTTCTGCGCACGAATGCCGATAGCGCGATGTACCGGAGCAAGGGCAGCGCCAAGGGCAGCGTGAAATTCTTCGATCGGAGCATGGAGCACGCCATTGCCGAGAGAACGCGGCTCGAACAGCGTCTGCGCTTCGCCATTCGCGACAAGCGCCTGTGCTGCGCCTATCAGCCGAAAGTCGATTTCCGTTCTGGAACGACCGTCGGTGTCGAGGTTCTGTTGAGATGGCGCGACGAGGACGGAGTTATCCAGGCGCCGGGAGATTTCATCGAGCTTGCGCTTGAACTGGGGCTCATGAACGAGGTGACGCATCTGATCCTGACCGAGACCATCGACTCGGTCGATCGGATCAATGAGGCATTCGGGCATGAGGCGTCGATCAGCATCAACGTAGCGGCAAAACAGGCAGGCGATCCGCGGTTCATGCGCTCGCTTATCGATTCCATCGATGCAACCGGATATCCCGATCGCTTCATGCTGGAACTGACCGAGGAAGCCTTTCTCGCAAAGAGCAACTTCCAGGATTGTATCCTGCCGATGATTCGCGAGATAGGCGCCCGGGTTTCGATCGACGATTTCGGCGTCGGCTATTCCTCGCTGTCGGCGCTAGCCGACATCACGGCCGACGAAATCAAGGTGGATCGCTCCTTTATTACCGACGTTCATAGGCGCCCGCGAAGCCAATCCATTCTCAAAGCGATTGAATCGCTTGGCCAGTTGCTCGGCATGTCTGTCATAGTGGAGGGGGTCGAGACCTTTGAGGAACTCACCTATCTGCTGGCCGCAACCCGGATAAGCTGCGCGCAAGGCTATTATTTCGGCAAACCGCTGCTGCTGGAGGATTTGAAGCCGGCGTATGGCCTAGGAAACGATTCCAGAGCGATACTTCCTGCGCGCGGCACGCCAGTCACGCGAATTGCCAGCGCACGGGCAAGCCATTCGCGATAGGAGGAGATCGGCCGACAGGTCTGCAAGCTGACAGTGCCGGCTGCCTTCTGTTTCGTGGCGACGCGCTTTTAGCGGACGCCGAACCACCAAGTGGCAAGGCCGAGGAAGGCAAAAAAACCAACGACATCGGTGACCGTGGTGACGAAGACCGCCGACGCCACCGCCGGATCGATCTTGAACCGGTCGAGCAGCAGCGGGATCAGGATGCCGGCGAGTGCGGCGACGAACATGTTGATGATCATCGCCGCAGCGATGATGCCGCCCAGATTGGCATCGTGGAACCAGGCGGCCGCGACGATGCCGATCAGGATGGCGAAAACGATGCCGTTGATGAAGCCCACCCCCATTTCGCGGCGGATGATGCGGCCGGCATTGTAGATGTCCAGATCCCTGGTCGCCAGCGCACGCACGGTGACGGTCATGGTCTGCGAACCGGCATTGCCGCCCATGCCGGCCACGATCGGCATCAGCACGGCAAGCGCCACGATCCGCTCGATCGTGTGATCGAACAGGCCGATCACCGAAGCCGCCAGGAATGCGGTCACGAGGTTGACCAGCAGCCAGGGAACGCGCGACCGCGAGGTCGAAAGGATGCTGTCGGAAAGCTCTTCGTCGCCGACGCCGCCCATGCGCAGCAGATCTTCCTCGGCTTCCTGCTGGATGACGTCGACGACATCGTCGATGGTCAGCACGCCGACCAGTCGCTCGTTCTCGTCGACGACGGCGGCGGACAGAAGGTCATACTGTTCGAATTCCCGCGCCGCCTCTTCCTGGTCCATGGTGGCCGGGATGGCATGGCGGGTCTCGTGCATCACCTCCTCGACCTTGACCGTGCGCTTGGTGCGCAGGATCTGGTCGAGGTCGATGGCGCCGAGCAGCTTGAAGCTCGGATCGATGACGAAGATCTGGCTGAAGCGGTCGGGAAGGTTCTTGTCCTCGCGCATGTAGTCGATGGTCTGGCCGATGGTCCAGAACGGCGGCACCGCGACGAACTCGGTCTGCATGCGCCGCCCGGCGGTCTCCTCCGGATAGTCGAGCGAGCGGCGCAGCCTGATCCGCTCGGTGAACGGCAATTGCGACAGGATCTCGTCCTGGTCTTCCTTCTCGAGGTCTTCGAGGATGTAGACCGCGTCGTCGGAATCGAGTTCCTGCACCGCCTGCGCGATCTGCGCATTGGGCAGCTGATCGACGATCTCCATGCGGATCGCCTCGTCGACCTCGGTCAGCGCGGAAAAGTCGAAATCGGCACCCAGGAGCTCGACAAGGGTCCGCCGCTGCTCGGGATGCAGCGCCTCGATCAGGTCGCCGAGTTCCGACTGATGCAGGTGGTCGACTTCATGCTTGAGGGTCCGCGTATCGCGGTCGGCGATCGCGGCCCCGATCTGGGCAAGGAAGGACGAAAGAACTGCGCCATCCTCGCCATAGATGTCGGCGTGGATGTCGTCAGCCGCCTTGGCGGAGGTCGTCTGCTTGTCCTCCATCAGCGCCTCCCGCCGTCCCGAAAAATTCTGTCTTAGGTCTAGAGCATCGAACCTTAAAGCGAAAACCGGTTTCGCGGAAATCCGTTGCATCTCGCTTGAAGACGCGATTCGATTTGAGAACTTATCGCCCTAAGGCACGGAATATCAAACGAAACGCTTGTTCCACGCCACCCGGCGAGCACATCGCCGATGCCCGACCTGGCAATGCCTATCCCATCAAAACCAGCGAATCCCGGCTTCAGACGGCGCGACAGCCGATGTCGCTGGGGAAAGAGCACCCCGGCGCGATTGCGGCAGAATTGTCATGATACGGGTCCGGCTTGAAGCCTGGCCTCCGAGTTGCGGCACGATCAGCCCAGGACAAAAACCGCCCTTGAACAGCAAGCCCGGGAAAACGAGCAAGGCAGTTGGCGACCGGCGCGTTCGCGTTGTCGTCGCCGAACGCAATCCGCTCGTCATATCGGCCCTGCGCGAAATGCTGGAATGCGACGGGCGTTTCGAACTCCTGGCATCGGTGCAGAGCGGCAAGCATTTCCTGGAACTGGCGACGGCACGCGAATTCGACGTCGCCGTCATCGGCTGGAAGCTCGCCGACATGGACGGCGCCGATGTCCTGGCCGAAATTCAGGCCAGCAAGCTCCCCGTGCGCATCGCCGTGTTTTCAAACGACCATGACATCGGCATCCTGAAGCAGTGCGTGCGGCTCGGGGCGCAGGGCTACTGCTTCCAGTTCGACGATCCGCATATCATCTTCGAGACGATCCTGGCGGTCGCGCATGGCCGCATCTGCATCCCTTACATCGACATCAACAAGGTCAACGACACGCCCTTGGCGCAGCTCACGGTCCGCGAGCGCGAGCTGCTGGCGGTGCTTTCCGACGGCTGGACCAATCTGCAGATCGCGACACGGACCGGCATTTCCGAGAACACGGTGAAGTACCACCTCAAGAATCTCTACGACAAGCTCGACGTCCGCAACCGGGCGATGGCCGTCGCGCTCTATTCACGCGAGAGGCGCACCCAGAAGCAGCCTTTCGGCTAAGGCAAGCGGGTAGGCCTACCGGGTAGGCCCACCCCACCCGCGCGCGGCGAGATGTTACCCGCCAAGGTGTTGTCGGTATTGGCCGTCGAAACGAAACTCCCCATCACCGCTTTGCTGGATCAGGAGGAGTTCGCACCATGGCCGGTTTCACCCATCTTTTCATTCCCGGGCCAACCAACATCCCCGAACAGGTCCGGCAAGCGATGAACCTGCCGATGGAGGACATGCGCGCCGCATCCTTCCCCGATCTCACCTTGCCGCTGTTCGAGGACATCAAACGCGTCTTCAAGAACGAGACCGGCCGCGTCTTCATCTATCCGTCCTCGGGCACCGGCGCCTGGGAAGCGGCGATGACCAATGTGCTCAGCCCCGGCGACCGCGTGCTGATGTCGCGCTTCGGCCAGTTCTCGCATCTGTGGGTCGACATGGCCGAGCGGCTGGGTTTCGAGGTCGACGTCATCGACTGCGAATGGGGAACCGGCGTCCCGCTCGAACTCTATGCGGAGAGGCTGAAGGCCGACAAGACGCACCGCATCAAGGCCGTCTTCTGCACGCAGAACGAGACCGCGACCGGTGTCACCAGCGACGTCGCCGGCTGCCGCGCCGCGCTCGATGAGGCCAACCACCCTGCCCTGCTCTTCGTCGACGGCGTGTCGTCGATCGGCTCGATCGACTTCCGCCAGGAAGAATGGGGCGTCGACTGCGCCGTCAGCGGCTCGCAGAAGGGTTTCATGCTGCCCGCCGGCCTCGGTTTCCTGTCGGTGAGCAGGAAAGCGCTTGTCGCTTCCAGAACCGCGACCCACCGGCGCTGCTTCTTCTCCTTCGAGGACATGATCCGCGCCAACGACGCCGGCTATTTCCCCTACACGCCGGCGACGCAGCTGCTGCGCGGCTTGCGCGCCTCACTCGACCTGATCGCCGAGGAAGGGCTGGATACCGTCTTCGCCCGTCACCATCGGCTTGCCGAAGGCGTGCGCAAGGCGGTCGACGCCTGGGGCCTGAAACTCTGCGCCAGAGCGCCGAAATGGCATTCCGACACGGTCAGCGCCATCCTGGTGCCGGAAGGCATCGACAGCGGCGACGTCGTCAAGCGTGCCTACCAGACCTACCGGACCTCGCTCGGCGGCGGTCTCAACAAGGTGTTCGGCAAGGTCTTCCGCATCGGCCATCTCGGTTGGTTGAACGAGGTGATGGTGCTGGCCTCGCTGTCGGCGGCCGAAATGGCGCTGCTCGATTGCGGCGTGCGGCTGGCGCCCGGCTCCGGCGTCGGCGCCGCCATCCAGCATTTTCGCGCCTCGGCCGCGGTGCCGGTCGCTGAAGCGGCGTGAGAGGGAACCGACGATGAGCCACACCATCAACCATTTGAAGAAACTGAGGCTGCAGCGCAGCGAACTGGCGGTTCCCGGCTCCAGCCCCGAGATGATCGACAAGGCGGCCAACAGCGCCGCCGACTTCGTCTTCCTCGACATCGAGGACGCGGTCGCGCCGCCCGACAAGGAACGCGCCCGCAGGAACATCATCCAGGCGCTCAACGACATCGACTGGCGCGCCAAGGGCAAGACCGTCTCGGTGCGCATCAACGGGCTGGATACCCACTACATGTACCGCGACGTGGTCGACGTGATGGAACAGGCAGGCGACCGGCTGGACACCATTTTGGTGCCAAAGGTCGGCGTGTCGGCCGACCTCTATATGGTCGAGGCCATGGTCAACCAGATCGAGATGGCCAAGGGCTTCAAGACGCGTGTCGGTCTCGAAGCGCTGATCGAAACCGCGCTCGGCATGGCCAATGTCGAGGCCATCGCCGCCACGCCTGGACGGCTGGAAGCCATGCATTTCGGCGTCGCCGACTATGCGGCGAGCTGCAAGGCGCGCACCGTCAACATCGGCGGCCTCAACCCCGACTATCCCGGCGACCAGTGGCATTTCGCGCTGTCGCGGATGACCGTCGCCTGCCGCGCCTATGGGCTTCGCGCCATCGACGGGCCGTTCGGCGATTTCTCCGATCCCGAAGGCTACATCGCTGGCGCCAGGCGCGCCGCGGCACTCGGGATCGAAGGCAAATGGGCGATCCATCCCTCGCAGATCGCACTCGCCAACGACGTCTTCTCGCCGCCGGAAAAAGAGGTCACGCGCGCCAGGCGCATCCTCGAAGTGCTGAAGGAAGCCGAGGCGCAGGGCAAGGGAGCGGCCGAGCTCGACGGCAAGATGATCGACGCCGCGTCGGAACGCATGGCCAGAAACGTATTGGTGGTCAACGAAGCGATCGAGCGCGCAGGCCAACTTAGCCAAAGAGAGCCGCGCGTCGCAGCACTTTGACTGTTCAGGGAGGACAACATGGATATCCACGAATATCAGGCCAAGGAACTGTTGGCACGGCACGGCGTGCATGTGCCGCGCGGCGGGCTGGCCTACAGCCCCGAACAGGCGACCTACCGGGCGCGCGAGATCGGCGGCGGCAAATGGGTGCTGAAGGCGCAGGTGCATTCCGGCGCGCGCGGCAAGGCCGGCGGCATCAAGCTGTGCGCCAATGACGAGGAGATCTCGAGTGCCGCCGAAGCGATGTTGGGACGCAAGCTGGTGACGCAGCAGACCGGCCCACGCGGCAAGCTGATCTCCAGGCTCTATCTCGAGGAAGCCGTCGACATCGCGCAGGAACTCTATGTCGGCTTCGTCCTCGACCGCAAGGAAGAGCGCGTCATGATCGTGGCGTCGGCCGCCGGCGGCATGGAGATCGAGGACATCGTCGAGAAGGCGCCCGATTCCATCCTGCGCACATCGGTCGATCCCGGCGTCGGCATGCAGCGGTTCCAGGCGCGCGAGATCGCCTTCGGGCTCGGCCTCGACCACGATTTGATCGGCAAGGCGACCGAGACCATCTTCAGCTGCTACCAGGTGTTTCGCGACTACGACGCTTCCATGCTGGAGATCAATCCGCTGGTGGTGACCCGCGACGGCAATCTGATCGCGCTCGACGCCAAGATGTCGTTCGACGAGAACGCGCTGTTCCGGCGGCCGGAAATCTCCGAACTGCGCGACAAGAGCCAGGAAGACCCGCGCGAAACCTTCGCCAGCGATCGCGGCCTCTCCTATGTCGGCCTCGACGGCAACATCGGCTGCATCATCAATGGCGCGGGCCTCGCCATGGCGACGATGGACATGATCAAGATCGCCGGCGGCGAGCCGGCGAACTTCCTCGACATCGGCGGCGGTGCCTCGCCCGAGCGGGTGGCGAAATCGTTCCGCGCCGTGCTCGGCGACAAGAATGTCGAGACCATCCTGGTCAACATCTTCGCCGGCATCAACCGCTGCGACTGGGTCGCCGAAGGCGTCGTCAAGGCGATCCGCGAGGTCGGCGTCAACGTGCCCTTGGTGGTGCGGCTCTCCGGCACCAAGGCCGAGGAAGGACGCCGCATCCTGGCCGATTCCGGCGAGGCGGTGATCGTCGCCGACACGCTGGCCGAAGCCGCCGAAAAAGCCGTCGCCGCATGGCGCGCGGCCGCCAAGAAAAAAGCAGCCTGAGGGAGGTCGAAAAAATGGCAATCCTGCTCAACCGCAGCACCCGCGTCATCGTCCAGGGGTTCACCGGCAAGATCGGCAGCTTCCACGCCGAGGACATGAAACGCTACGGCACCAAGCTGGTCGGCGGCGTCACCCCTGGCA
The DNA here is from genome assembly GCF_006442705.1 of Mesorhizobium sp. B1-1-7. Lineage (NCBI taxonomy): Bacteria > Pseudomonadati > Pseudomonadota > Alphaproteobacteria > Hyphomicrobiales > Phyllobacteriaceae > Mesorhizobium > Mesorhizobium sp. B1-1-7. Next base: position 12,642 of record NZ_VFWQ01000021.1, read on the forward strand.
AGGGCGGCCAGAAGCATCTCGGCCTGCCCGTCTTCAACACGGTCAAGGGCGCGGTGCGCGAGACCCGCGCCGAGGCGAGCATCGTCTTCGTGCCGCCGCCCTTCGCCGCCGATTCGATCATGGAAGCGGCGGACGCTGGGATAAAACTCTGCATCTGCATCACCGACGGCATCCCCTCGCAGGACATGATGCAGGTCAAGCGCTACATGCGCCGCTACCGCTTCGAAGACCGCATGCGGCTGATCGGCCCGAACTGCGCCGGCGTCATCACGCCAGGCCAGGCGCTGATGGGCATCATGCCCGGCAACATCTACCTACCCGGCCGCATCGGCATCGTCGGACGCTCCGGCACGCTAGGCTACGAGGCGGCCTCGCAGATGAAGGCGCTCGGCATCGGTGTGTCGACCAGCGTCGGCATCGGCGGCGACCCGATCAACGGCTCCTCCTTCAAGGACATTCTGAAGCTGTTCGAGCAGGACGACGAGACCGACGCCGTGGTGATGATCGGCGAGATCGGCGGACCGCAGGAGGCGGAAGCCGCCGTCTGGGCGCGCGACAATATGAGGAAGCCGCTGATCGCCTACATTGCCGGACTTTCCGCCCCGAAGGGCCGACGCATGGGCCATGCCGGCGCCATCATCTCCGCCTTCGGCGAATCGGCGCAGGAGAAGGTCGAAATCCTGAAGGAGGCCGGCGTCATCATCGTGCCGACGCCGTCATCATTTGGCGAGGTGGTGGCCGATACGCTGGCAAGGATGAAGAAGGCGGCCTGATTTCAGGGTCTCTCCACGCTGGCGGTGTCCTTCACACACGCCCGCGCGATCGTTCCGTGTCATAAGGAGAGTCGGCGATCACCCTTGCCGGGCGCCGCTCGCCGAGAATTGAAACCTCCAGCGCCGTACCGGGCGTTCCAAGCCCAGCGGCAGCAGCGCCAATGCTATGTCATGGCCAAATACGTGGGCGTAACCTGCCGCTTGAAGCGTCACCATGCGCCTAGTGCGCGCATTCGCGCAGCAAGGTTGTGATTTTCGCATCAAGATCGCGAGCGACGGCAAGGGCCTCCAAACTGCCATAAGGGAGCAGACAACTCTCCATTTTGTCGTAGGAGACATGAACGCCATCGAGACGTTCATCAACAAGGACTGTGACTGGAGCGTAAGATCCAGCATCGGGAACGTGCTTGACCATTTCTTTCATGATGAGTGGATTGCCCACCAGGAACCGCATGCTCTTGGGAGTCTCGGTTCCAGTTTCGCGGCGCAGAATGGCGCCCAAGTCGAATTCCGCGAAGAGCATGAGACCTGTTCGGCCGAGGCCGCTTTGCACAACGCGCTCCAAATCCGAGAAGGAATTTGCAGCCCTCGTCGCCTTGAAAAATTCGACCATGTCAGGTTGCCCGACCGCTGACTTGAGCGCGGCCACAACGGCGTCGAATGGTTTGGAACACGTCAGGCTGAAACGCTCAACCTCGACCTTTGCGATTGTCATTTCTTTCTCCGCAACAGCTCTCAGGAATAAAGGGGCGACCGATCGCGCCGTGACCACCGCTGATTACGCTTCCAGGAAGGTCCGGACGTGGCTGACGAACAATTCGTGGTACTGAAACAGGGCGCCGTGGCCGGAATCGGGATAGAGGACCAGCTGAGCGTTGCTTAGAGCCTTGAACATTGCATAGGCGTTGTCCGCCGGCAGCATGGTATCGTGGCTGCCGCTGACCACAAGGGCGGGCTGATGGATGGCGCGCAGAATAGCGTGCTCGGGATCAGGTGTGGCGCACCAGGTAATAAGCGCCTTGGCCTGTGGATCCGTCACCGCGCCGCCATTATCGGTGTCCCGATCTTCCCCGCGCGCCTTCGCCCGCTTCAGGAACGCCAGGCCGGCCGACTGGCTGGCGGACGACTTCGTGAAGAACAGCGGCAGGCGGGGGTCCGGCGCGTCGGTTTGGGAAAACGCGTCCTGCAGAACCGCCAACAGATGTTCCTCTCCGCCTTTCGGAGCGGTGCCGACGAGGATGAGCTTGCGCACCAGCGTTGTGTGCTCGGCGGCGATCTGCTGCGCGATGAAGCCGCCGAGGGAAAAGCCCAGCAGGTCGACTTGGGAGAGGCCGAGCAGGTTGATAAAGGCGACCGCGTCTGCGGCCATCGCCGCGATGTTGTCGGGCGTTTGGCCTGTCGAGCGGCCGACCCCGGCATTGTCGAAAACGACCACCGGTCGATCGGTGGCCAGGGCATTGACGACGGCGGGGTCCCACGCATCGATGTTGCCCGAGAAATGCTGCAGGAGAACCAGCGGCGTTCCGGTCGATGGGCCGAGGCGGCGATAGGCGAAGCGGATTCCGCCGCCTTCGATGTAAAGGGTGGGCGCCGTTTCTAGAGTGGCGGCGTTCTGGCTCGCGGTGTCGAGTTCAGTCATGTCATCCTCCGGATGCTTGGCATAAATAATCGAGTAGCTGGTGCGGTTTTGGCCAAGTTTGAGCCGCTCGCGGCCCAAGGCATTTCGTAGCCGGTCGAGCACGGGTGGTTGCTCCCGGCACGAAAGTGCCGGGAGCGGTATCGTCACTTCACGAGTGCGGCCTTTTCAATCACCGCGGCGACTTCCTTGGCGTGGACGACCAGGGAGGCGTGGCTGCCGGCGACCTCCGTCGTATGGGCCTTCATTCTGGTAGCGAAGATCTTCTGGACCTCGGGTGCAATGACCTTGTCCTTCGTGCTGATCACATAGAATGTCGGCTTGTCGTGCCAGGCTGCCGTATCGACGGGAGCCTCGAACGCCGTGTGGTTCAACGGCAGCTGATGGTTTGCCAGGGATTCGGCGATCTCAGGAGGAAGATCGGCCGCGACTGCCGAAGGAAATACTTTGGGATCGATGTAGAGGTTGCCCTTTTCGTCGGGATGAATCGCCGCGCCGCCTTCGGTTGCCGGACCGCTCTTGGCCAGGCTCGCCAGGGATTCTCCCACGTCGGGCGCGAATGCGGAGACATAGACGAGCGCCGACACCTTGGGATCTTCACCTGCCTGCGTGATGACCACACCGCCCCAGGAGTGGCCAACGAGAACGGTCTTGCCGTCCTGTTTGGCGAGCGCCTGTTTGGTGGCATCGACGTCCGCCGCGAGGGAGGTGAGCGGGTTTTCGACGAGCGTTACGTTGTAGCCCTTCTTCGTGAGGATATCGGCAACCGGCTTCCAACTCGTCTGGTCTACGAAAGCGCCATGGACGAGCACGATATTGTGAGCCGCCCCCTTGGGCAGTTGAGCTGATTGGGCGGGGGCGGCAACTGTTGCTCCGGCCATGAGGACGGTGGCGACCGAGAGGAGAAGATTTCGCATTGGTGCTCCTGTTGAGATACGGACGACGCGGGTCCGGGAAAGGACAGATGTGTCGGCACAAGTCGCGGTTCTTCCATCTGCCGTTTGCGGGTTTGCTCCGCGACCTGTTGGCTCGACTTGGGATCAGTTAGTACGTGGGGCATTCGGACGTTAGGCATCAATCGTCCGAATATTGTGTCTGACCGTCCGTCGTATTAGCATCGGGGGATGGACATCCTCGCCCAAGTGCTTGATCGCGTCCGCCTCGGTGGCACCCTGCTCTTCCACTTCGAGCTCGGCCATCCATGGAATCTGGCATTGCCAGCGCGCCCATACGCCCTGTTCCATTATCTCAGTCGTGGCTCAGCCACCCTCGCGCTCGATCAGGGGGGAGAACTCCACATGACCGAGGGCGACTTTGTTGTCGTCACGCGTGGCGAGCCTCATGTGATCTACTCGGATAGCCGGACAGAGCCGTTACCGATTGTCGATATCGATCGGCTAGCCGGGCGTCTTGGCATCGTTCGTCACGGAGACAGCGCGCAGCCGCTTGCGACGATGATTTGTGGTAATTTCACAGTGGCACGGCCCTCGCGCGGCAGCGTTTTGGAATTGCTTCCGCCCCTGCTTCTGCTGAAACCGACGGAAGACGGTGGATGGCTCGAGGCGATTCTACAACGCATGGTGAGCGAGGCAGCGTTCGAGCGTCCCGGACAAGGCGTCGCGCTCTCGCGTCTGACTGAAGTGCTCTTCGTTGAGGTGTTGCGGAGCTGGATCAAGTCGCTCGGCCCCGGAGAAGGCGGGTGGCTGGGGGCGATGGCGGATCCGCACATAGGACCGGCACTTCAGTTGATCCACGAACGACCGGATCGGCCCTGGACGATTGGCGAGCTCGGGCAAAGCGTGGGACTTGGTCGGTCGGCGTTTTCGGCTCGCTTCACCAAGCTCGTTGGCGAGCCCATGTACCGTTATCTGATCTCACGCCGGATGTCGGAGGCCGCTTTTCTGCTCGAAACCAGCGACGAGGGGATTGCACGGATTGCGGCCCGTGTCGGCTATGAGACCGCGGCCGCGTTTTCGAAGCTGTTCCATCGACATCACGGCCTATCGCCCGGCCGCTACCGAGCATTTCGCCGCTCTGACGGTGGCCGGAGGCAAGGGGACGATCTGGAAGCAGAAGTCGTCGATTGAGCTCCCGCGCTTGGGGCGTGCGCGGCAACCAGAGCCGCGCGCATGGAGCCAAGATCAGGCCAAGATTGCGCAACAAAACTTAACATCACTTCACGCATGCAGCCACTTTCATTTGAAATAGTCCGAGCATCAGGGGCACTTACTGCCTCGCTGCTCTGGAGCATGCATGTTCAAAATCGTGTCTGGAATGTTCGCCGGCCGAGCCTCTCTCGCGGCGATGACAATCCTGTTTTCAACGCATCCGGAAATCGTTCTGGCGGCGGACGCTATTGCCGTCGATACCGAAGAAGACTTGACCCCGCCGCCCGAGCCTTCGCGTTTCGGGCGCTTCGAACAGAAACTGGCCGACTGGCATGTCGTCCTTGGCGGCGGCGCCATCATCGTCCCCAAATATGAGGGTAGCAACGAGTTCAAGGTCATGCCGGTGCCCTTCGTATCGGCGACATTCCTCGACACGGTGAGGATCGACCCGACGGGCGCCAACATCGCCCTCTATGAACAAGGGCCGTTCGAATTCAGTGCGCGGCTTGGCTATGACATGGGCCGCAAGGAAGACGATGCCGATCACCTGCGCGGCCTGGGCGATGTCGACATGGGCGCGATCGTCGGCGCGAAGGCCGCGATGAAGTTCGGTCCGGCGGAAATCTTCGCACAGTTGGACAAGACCATCGGCGGCAGCGATGGCATGGAGGGCACGATCGGGATCGAGGTGACCCGGCCGCTGTCGCAATCGTTGATCGTCGGCGCCGGGGCATCGGTCATCTTCGCCGACGAAAAATACATGCAGGCCTACTTTGGCGTCACGCCGGAACAATCGGCCCGCTCGGGGTTGGCGCGCTATGATGCCGGCGCCGGGTTAAAGCGCGCCGATTTTTCGATTTCCGCCACATATATGCTCAATCAGAACTGGATGGTGCGCGGCCAGGCGGGGGTCGGCATTCTCTTGGGTGACGCCGCCGACAGCCCTGTTGTGGTCGAGAAGGTCCAGCCCTCGGGGATGCTTCTCGTCGGATATCGGTTTTGATGCCAACACATGGTGCAATGCAGGCTGCGGCAAACCGGATCGATTTGAACGCAGAGTTCAAATCGCCGAGGCAAGGGTCGCATGTCCTCATTGTCGAAGACGATGTCGAGATCGCGCGTATGCTGGGCGAGACGCTCACCGAAAACGGCATGATCGTGGAAATCGCCGGCAACGGCGCCCGGATGAACGCCGCGCTTCTCAACCAGAAATTCGACCTGATCGTGCTCGATATCATGCTGCCTGGTGAAAACGGCCTCAGCATCTGCCGCCGTCTTCGCGCGCACACGAATGTTCCGATCCTGATGCTGACGGCGCTTGGCGAGGAAATCGACCGCATCTTCGGACTGGAGATCGGCGCCGACGACTATGTGACGAAACCGTTCAGCGCGCGCGAGCTGACGGCAAGGATACGGGCGTTGCTGCGCCGCACGGCCTACGCTCCCGACGAACGGGACCGATCGAAAGTGCTTCGCTTCAACGGCTGGCGCCTCGATCCCGTTCGCCGGCAATTGCATGATCCAAGCAATGCGCGGGTTGCGACCACGACGCACGAATTCGATCTGTTGCTTGCGTTCTGCCGCAATCCAGGCCGGGTTCTGTCGCGCGAGGAACTTCTCAGCGTAACCCATGCCGGACTTGCCGGCCCGATCGAGCGAAGCGTCGATGTCCATGTCAGCCGGATCCGCCAGAAGATCGAAAAGGACGCGCGCGATCCGGTGCTTCTGAGGACCGTACGGCTGGGCGGCTACATCTTCACCGCGACTGTGGAGGAAGCGTGAGGGATTTGGCCCGCCGTTTCCTGCCGCAGTCGGTGCGTGGGCAGTTTGCGGCAATCATTTTCACTGCGGTGATTGTGATCATGTCGGTCGGATCGGTCGTCGAAGGTTGGATAGAGAATGTCGACCTTCCCGTTGTGGAAGATTGCGAAAGGCGGGCCGCCATCGTCGCCGCCTTGTTGCGCGAAACACCGAGCGAAGCCCGTGGTGCCCTTCTGGCAACGGCAACGCGGGCAGGCTTCGATTTCAAGATCCTGCCCAAGGAACAGACCCACACTATTCCCTTTTCCTATCTGCAATCGCGGAGCATCGAATGGCTCTTCGTCATCGACAGGGGGATGGTTGACGGGCACTGGACAAGGATCGGCGGCCAATACGCGTATGTCGTCGATCTGGACCAGCAGAGCGTCCTGGCCCATTTCGGCATGCCCGATTCCTGGCTGACATCGGGCTTCGTCCGTGCCTTGTTCTACCGATTCATGGCTTTTGTCGCCTTGCCCGTCCTGATCTGGCTGTTTGCGGTATGGGCCGTGACCGACCCATTGAAGCGCATCTCGGCGGCCGTGGGGGAAGCCGAGATCGAGAACGGCAACGAGCTTTTCGCGGAACGCGGCTCGATCGAAATGGTCGGCCTGGCGCGCGCCCTGAACACGATGCGGACGCGTATCCGCACGATGATCGAAAACCGCACGCGCATGCTGCGCAGCGTCAGCCATGACCTGCGCACGCCGTTGACGCGGCTGCGCCTTCGCGCCGAGCGCATGGATGATGGGTCGGTCCGAACCGCCATACTGTCCGATGTCCAGCACATAGAAGATCTGATCGACGAGACGCTGACCTATCTGCGCAACGATGTCTCGACGGAGAAACTTCAGCGCGCCGACATTGCCAGCGTGCTGCAAACCGTTTGTGCCGAATTCTCCGATGTCGGGTTCTCGGTTACCTATTCCGGACCGGACAGGCTCCTGGGCTGGTGCAAACCCAATGCACTGGCGCGTGCAATCACCAATCTGTGCGACAACGGGTTCAAATTCGCCGGCAACGTCACCGTTGCATTGACGCAGGCCGACACAGCGGCGCGCATCGCGGTCGGCGACGACGGGCCGGGCATTTCGATGACGGCGCGTTCCAGCGTTTTCGAACCGTTCTTCAAGGAAGACATGTCGCGCGGCGTTGCCTCGAAGCACGGTTTCGGCCTGGGCCTCTCGATCGTGGCGGACATCATCCAGGGCCACGGCGGCAAGATCGAGTTGCATGACAACGAGCCAAACGGCCTCGTTGTCACGATCGATCTGCCGAACGGACCAAAGGTCCAGCCTTTATAGGACGGCCACGTGCTGGGGGTCCTACATGCGCCCGCGCGCGCCTTCCGGGTCATAAGGAGAGTCCGCGATCACCTTTGCCGGACGTCGCTCGCCGAGGATTGAAACCTCCAGCGCTGTTCCCGGCGTGCCAAGCTCCAGCGGCAGCAGCGCCAACGCTATGTCGTGGCCAAACGTATAGGAGTAACCCGCCGAGGTGACGCGGCCGACAAGCTTGCCCTCGCGATAGACGGCCTCATAGGCAAAGGCGCTCGCCCCGTCCGTATCGATGGACAGCGTGACGATCCGGCGCGTCGTGCCCTGCTTTTGCTTCGCAGCCAGGGCGGTGCTGCCGATGAAGCCGCCCTTGTCGAGCCGCACGAAGCGGTCGAGACCGCTTTCCCAGGCCGACAATTCGAGGTTCATGTCGCGGTACATGGCGCGGTAGGACTTGTCGAGACGCAGTGATTCCAGCGCCTGCAGCCCGACCAGCCTGAGCCCATGCGCCTGTCCCGACGCCAGAAGCGCATCCAGCAAATGCCGCTGGTAGCAGAGCGGATGATAAAGCTCCCAGCCGAGTTCGCCCGAATAGTTGACGCGCATCAGCCGCACGTCGCTGGCCAGGCCAACGGTCGCCGACTTGACGCTGAACCAGGGGAAAGCCTCGTTCGACAGATCGATCTCGGTCAGCGGCTGCAGCACGTCGCGCGCTTTGGGTCCAACCACGGTGAAGCTGCCGCGATCGTTGGTGACATTGCGCAGATGCACGCTGCCGTCCTTCGGCAGCAGCCGGCTGAGGTCGTCTTGGTTCCAGCGCTCGGCGCGCGGTGTCGAGACGAGGTAGAACAGGTCGCTCCCCAGCCGCGCCACGACATACTCGGCCTGCACGCCGCCGGCCGGCGTGATGTGATGGGCGAGCGCGATACCACCGAGCTTCGGCAAGCGGTTGGCGAGGATCTCGTCGAGCCAGCGCTCGGCGCCCGGGCCGCTAACCTCGAACTTGGTCATCGGCGTCATTTCGACCAGGCCGACGGCTTGCCGGACGGCCTGGACCTCCTCGCTGACATAGGTGCCCTTGGCGATCCAGCGCCAGCTGTAGGAATTGCGGGCCTCGACGCCCGAAGGCGCGAACCAGCTTGGCATTTCCCAGCCGTTCAGCACATCCCACACCGCGCCGAGCTGGCTCAGCCGCTCGTAGGACGGAGCCGTTTTCTGCGGCCGTGCCGCCGGCATGTCCTGGCCCGGATAATGCTGTGCCGCATGGGTGCCCCAGGCTTCCCGCACCTTCTCCCGGGTCCAGTTCTTGTTGGCATGGTCGCCAAAGCGTCGCGGATCCAGTTCCGCCGTGTCGATGCTGTTGCCGCCTTCGACAATCCGCTCGGAAAGATAGTGGCCGATCGCTCCGCCCCACAGGATGCCGCCAGGCACACCTTCGGCGAGCCAGACATTTTGAAGCCCCCAGGCCGGCCCCATCAGCGGCAGTTCATCGGCCGTCATCTGGAAAGGTCCGCGCACGTTCCGCTTGATGCCGGCGCGCCCGAGCGCGGGCACCAGTTCGCTCGCCCGTTCCCAGTTCCAGGAAACGGCGTCGAAATCCTCATCGAGCAGGTCGGCGCCGAACCATTCCGGCACGCCGTTCTCGGCGAACAGCTTGAGCTGTTCGGTGCGCTCGTAGGGGCCGAACATCAGCCCGTCTCCCTCTTCGCGCAGATAACCCTCGTAGCCCTCGTCCCGCAGGATCGGCATTTCCGGCAGGCCAAGCCGCTTGCGCTCCACCACTTCGGGCACCGCCTCGGTGATCCAGTACTGATGCACGATCGGGATGGCCGGAATGTCGAGGCCAAGCATGGCGCCGGTCTGGCGTGCATAATTGCCGGTGGCGAGGATGACGTGTTCGCAGATCATGTCGCCACGCGAGGTTCTGACCTTCCACTCGCCGCCTGGCAACCGCTCGAAACCCGTCACCTCGGTGCCGAGATGGATCTTCGCGCCAAGGTCGCGCGCGCCCTTGGCCATTGCCTGGGTCACGTCGGCGGGCGCGATATGACCGTCATCGGGATGATAGAGCGCGCCCAGCATGTCGTTGTTGTTCAGCAGCGGCCAGATCTCGTGCGCCTCTGCCGGCGATACGATCCGCGCCCGGATCGCCTGGACCTCGGCGACATCCATGTAGCTGCGGTATTCGTCGAGCCGGTCGCGCGTGTTGGCGATGCGCAGTTGGCCGCATTTGTGCCAGCCGACCTTCTGGCCGGTTTCGGCTTCGAGGCCTTCATAGATCTCGATGGACTTGGCGATCATGCGGCCGACATTGAGGCTGCGCGCATAGGAGGGTATCAGCCCCGCCGCATGCCATGTCGAACCGGCGGTGAGCTGCGTTCGCTCGAGCAGCGCGACATCGCTCCAGCCGCGCTTCGCCAGGCCGTAAAGAATGCCTGCGCCGACACAGCCGCCACCGACGACCACGGCCCGGAAATTGCCCAACATAAGCGATGCCCCTGGATGGAGTTGTCACGGGCACTATAGGCAAGCGCGAACTCGTCGGTCACGCCATTTGCGACGCTGGCGTGGCGAATGGCGATTGGTGCACCATTGCGTGCCGGCGCGCACTGGCGCCGAGGCAAGGCGGATCGGAGAGAGAATGGTGCGGTCGAGATGCCCCCGCACCTTTGTGTGTTTTTGAAAACACTGCGCAATTCGGCTCATGGGCGAAATTTGGGGCACAATAGGTGGCGCAATTGGGGACACGAAAAAAAGGCCCCGCCCGGTGTGAACCGAGGCGGGACGAATAACAATGCCGTTATAATGCCGTTACTATTCTGGCTGGGGATCACATGCCTCGCAGCGCGCGCCAGATGTCGGTCCAGAAATAGGTGAGCAGCGAGCCCATCGAGGCGAAGGCGATGCCGGTGACGCCGAGCGCGCCCATGCCCATCAGTTTCCACCGCGTCACTTCGGCGGTCACCGCCTTGACCTCGGTCATGTCCTCGGTGAGCGTCCTGACCGCAGCCTCCGTCTCGGCCAGCCGGTCGACGAGTTCGTCGGTCTTGGCATACATCTTCGAGCGGCTGGCGGCGGCGCGATGTTCGGACTGTTCATAGCTCAGCGCGGCGCGGGCATCGGATTCCTTGATGTCGCGGCGTATCTCGGTGACGTCGCGCTGGACACCCTCCATGGCGGCGACGAGGCCGCCAACCATCATCTCCAGGCTTTTGGCCCCTGCCGATGCTGCCATGCAAATCCCCTGCGCTCAGATGCCGTTGCCCAACAAACGTCCTCATGGCTTGTCCCACTCGATCACGCCGGCGACCTTGTCGCCGCAGGCGAGCAGGCGCTGTTCGTTGACATCACCGCGAGCATAGAGATCCTCGACGGTTTCGGCGCCGCCGGCCGGCCCCGGCCCCTTGCGCCATGGCTTGGCGCAAGGGGCCGCAAGCACGGTCGGCACGCGCGGCCTGACGATCTCGACCTTAGTCAGCACCGCCGGCTTTGGCGTCTGGCACCCCGCGCAGAGCGTCAGGGATGCGAAGAGCAAGGAACTTGCGAATGTCTTCATTGTCTCTCTCCGCCTTGCGGCGTTCATCGGTCGCCACGTTCAGCGCCTCGTTGGTGTCGGCCAGCTGGTCGGCCAGTTTGGCGGCAAGGTCGGCGTCGCGCTGCTGCTGCGCCTTGAGGCGGCCAAGGGCCTGGTCATTCGCAGCGTTGACCGCCTTGGCCGTCGCCAGATCCTCCTGCGCCTGGGCGGCCTCGGCCTTGGCGGCGATGGCGTTGCCGCGATAGATGGCGGTCGCGGTGGCAAGGCCGAGCACCAGGATCAGGATCCCCGCGGCGAAGCCGAGTTTGAGATAGCTCATGCCCACATCCAGTACACGCCGGCCGCGATGCCGATGATCGCGACGCAGATGAGCACCCGGCGATGGCAGACGATCGCCAGGACGACGCCGGCCCAGAAGTCCGGAGGATTGCCGCCGCCGCCCATCAGGTCGCCCCCATCGCTTCGGCCAGGCGCTTGGCCTTGCGGCGGGCATACCAGCTCCAGGCGAAGCCGCTAGCCGCGAGCAGCGCGCTGACGATGGCGAGCACGACCACGATCTTGGTGATCCACTCGCTGGCGTAGGAGAACGGCACCAGCTGGTCCTGGAGACCGGCAAGCGTGCCGGCGACGCCCATCCCGCCGACGCCGGCACCGGTGGCAGCATCGGCCGGAGCGGTCATCGGTGCCAAATTGGCATCCTCGGCAAAGGCCTTGGCGCCGGCACCGTCATAGAAATTGGCGACATGCGGCGTCTCGCTGGCCGCCCAGGCGCGGCCGATCGAGCGCACCTCGGCGACGCGCGCCGACCAGCCGCGACCGAACACCGGCCAGGTGCTCAAATGCCGCATGAAGGCGAGGCGCTGATCGCAGATGCGGTCGACCAGCGCGTCGAGGTCGTTCACCGCGTTGACGGCCTCGACGGTGGTGAGGCCCATGGTGCCGTCGACACGGCCCTTGTAGGCGGCGCCGAGCGCCCGCTGCAGCCAGATGACCGACTGTTTCGGACCAGAATTCACCGCACCGTCGAACAGCACGTAATCGATGCCGGTCGGCAGGTCGTCGCCCTTGACGGCATCCCAGTATTGCCGGTCGTAGATGTCGGCGACCTCCCTGGTGGAGATCTGCTGCACAGACTGCGCGCCCAGCCCCTTGCCGCGCCGGTAGGCGTCATAGACGCGCTGGGTGACGCCCTTGTTGGTCGGCCCGCCCGGATCCCTGGGATGGTTCACATAGCCGCCCTCATGCGCGAGCACGCGGGCCAGCGCCTCCTTTTCGCGGGAGCTCGCCATTGGTCGTTCCTTTCCGCCCTCGCGGGCGTTTTTCGTGAGAAATTTCAGGCGCTCAGCGACGGCAACAGGCTGTCGTCTTGTGGGGCAAGGACTGTGAGCGAGCGGATCGTTATCGCGATGTCTCCCAAGATGCCGGATGCATCTCCGATCGCGGCGCTCGTCGGCGAGATGCCGAAACTGATAGACGTGTCCGACACGACAGCCCGACCGTCGATGGAGAAAGCCAGTTTTGCATCAGTCCGCGTGAGTGCGACCCGGTGGATGCCGTCGCCGACAACCTCTCCATCGGTGGCTTCACGAAAGTTCGACCCGGAATAATCCTGGAGATCCATCGCAAAGCTAAAGGCATAGCGCCTCAACACGATGGAATTGTCGCTTCCCGGCCCAGAGAGGACGAGAGGATAGATATTGCCGTTATCGTCGAAGTGATCCCATTCGATGACGATCGTCCAGTCTGCCGTCAGAAGGATATCCAGCATGTCGCCGATGATCGCAACGGGGGAAGCCTCATCGACAATCTCAAGGCCGTTGGCAGTGACAAGCTCCGGCCGGTCGATCACATCTGCGGCAGTGACCGTCACGTCGTTGACGACATAGGAGCCGGTCAGGAAGTTGATTCTGGCCAGCGTCGGGATATCCGAGCCGCTGGCATTCAGCATCTGTGCCGCACTGGACAAAATCATGCCGTCACGTCCGGTGCCAGCCAGCCGCCGATGTCCCAGACATCGATCGCGACTTGCTTGAGGGTGACCAGCGCGCCTTCCTGCGCCGACTGGTTGAGGTAGCCGGGAACCGGATTGATGGTCGGACCATCGGTCGACGTCGTGAAGCTGACCGGGCCATCTGCGGACTGCCGATAGCCGAGCTCGGTGTCGACGGGATAAGGCACGTCGGCATTGAGCGGCAAGGTGACGACGCAGCCGCCGGCATTGGTGCATCGCTTGTAGGAATTGGCATCGCCAAGCGCCGGTGTATGGGTCGAGGCCGAGATCGCCGCCACCACTGACGGGCGGAAGTTCGCCTGCGGCAGCGTGTACGGTCCAAGCACCGTGGCATCGGCCAGATAGATCGTCATCTGCGTGCCGCTGACGACGATGTTGGATATGCCGACCGCCTCGGGCGGGTTTTCTTCCAGCTCGGTCACCCGCCCGTCGAGGTCGGTGAAATTGCCGTCGACTTCGGCCGGGATGAGGTTCGAACCCTTCACCGAGCGCAGAACAATTGCCATTGAAATACCTCTATGCCGCGTGACGCTTCAGCAGCACGTCGAGCGTGCCGGTGTTGAATTCCATCTGGCCGCTGACGCGCGTGGCGATCGGTTCATAAGTGCGGCCCTTGTACACCGCCGAAACGCCCGACATGTCGAGCGCGAAGGTGGCCTTCTGCGCCGGCACTGGGTTGAATGTCGCCCATAAGGGCACGTCACCGCCGACCGGCAGCGGCTGCGGCGAGGAGATGAAGTTCTGCGCCACCATCTCGCCGTTGACGGTCAGGTCGGTGATGTAGCTGTGCGCATCGGGCAGCCGGACATCGGGCGGCGAGCCGGAACCGGCGATGAAGCGCGGGAACGGCGCATAGTTGCCGCCATCGGTCACGCCGTTGACCTCCCAGTCGGCGAAGGTGGAGGCGCCAGGCGGGGATGGCGCGCCGGAGGCCGTGACCTCGGCGGCGGTGTCCTGCAGCCAGTCGCTGCCAGTCCAGATCTGCGCCGCCGGCGCGGCCGACGCATAGGCCGGCGTCGCCGTGGTGACGAAGGCTTCGGAAAACGGCGTGACGATATCCGGCCCGGGCCCGGTGCCGCGCTCGCCCCGCGGCGTCGAATCGGCTTTCAGGCCGAATGTCAGCAGCAGGAAGGTGCCGGCCCAATGCACCTCGACGATCTGCTGGAACGGATCGAGCGCGACTGGCTTCGCCTTGCTGCCAAAGCCGTCAGCCACCGGTGTTGTCCGTGGTTTCCGACGGTGTCTTCGACCAGTCGAAGCTGAAGCGCTTGTAGCGCCCGGTCTGGCGATCGACGAACATGATTTTCAGGATGCGCTCGACGATGACGTATTGCTCGGGATCGTCCTTGTTGACGACCTTGATCTTCTCGACGCTGCGGTCGATATAGTCGAAATCGTCGATGACGATCGGGTTGGACGGGTCGTTCTGCCGATCGTCCGGCGGCCACGTCACCGTGGCGCCGGGATTGGTCGGCTGGTCCGGCGTCGTCAGCGTGAAGCGCGACGCCTTGCCGAAGCGGAAATCGGCATCGCCGGACGTGTCCTTGGCGGGCACCCTGGCCAAGATGCGATTGAGCACATCCGTGCCATTGCCGCCGCTGTCTAATAGCTGGATTCTGGCGCCGCTGCTGTTTCGGCCAGCGCGCCATGGATCGGACAGGCCGCGGATATCGACCATCAAGCAGCCTCGAGGTCCAGAGTTTTTGGCACCATCAATTGGCTGACCACGATCGGATAGAGCGTTCTGAACGGTGGATCATCACGGCCGATGGTCAGTTTCTTCAGGTCGCCATCGACTTCGGTGAACACCTGGTTGAGCGCTTCGATCGCCGCCGAGAGGTCTGGCTTGAAGGCGTCGAGAACCGCCTGCTGCGCCGGCAACGGGTTGATGATGGTGATCTGCGTCACCATGTCGGCGGGTCGAACGTTGAGGAAATCGACACCATCATCGACAGGCGGGATATCGGAAAAGTCCTCATAGGTGACCTCGCCGCCGGCAATCGGCATCAGCGTCTGCCCGGTATAGGTCTGGTAACCGGCGTCAACATAACCCTCGTCGACATAGGACGGCGTGCCGGGAACGGTGGTCACGGTATTGCCCTTGCCGACCGTGCAGCCAATGGTGACCGCGACGGTATGGGCGCGTGCCACGCCGTTCATCTTATAGCCGATGACTTTCCCCGCAGCCTCACCACCCGGAATGCGCGGATCGGCAAAGCGGGCATTCTTGCGGCAGGACAGGCCGACACCATCGGCAAAGCGGCTCAATGTCGCCGTCACGCTCACCGCGCGCGACCGCTCCAGAATGTTGCCGCGCGCCAGGCAGATCAGGTAATCCAGGCTTCGCAAGCCACGTTCGGTCGGCAGATAGGCGCGGCTGCGGACATCGCCGATCGGCGGCGTCCCATCCGGGAAATCCGTCGATGGCGGATCGACAAGTTCATCGGCCTGCCCCGACACCTTGATGGCGATGACCTCCTCGTCGCCCGGATCGGTCAGGATCGCCTGGCAGTCGGCCTCCAATATGAAGGTCACCACCTCTTCCCTCGGGCGGGAAACGTCGTAGGCTGCGGTCAGCACCGGGGCCATGTCCCAGATCGGAAACTGCCCGGTGCCGTTGGTCATGACGACCTGGTGATAATCGGTCGGCCTGACAAAACCATCCGTGCGGGTGATCGAGCATGGCCCGAATTTCCAGCCGCCGCCGATATTGTCGCCCTCTTTGGGGAAACCTTCCATCACGCCGTCGCCGGTCAGCGAGCGAAGATCATGCCCACCGCCAGAGCCGGCCGCCTTGGCGGCATCCTTCAATTGCTGCGAAATATCGACAACGCCGGCCGCGACCTGATCCCATGTGATTGAGCCTTCGACCGAAACGCGGCGCACGGGCGGGCTGCCAAAGGCGATGTCAAGGGAGTCCGCAATGAAGTCGCCACCGACATCGACCAGCCCATCCTCGCCGTTGATGAGGTCGGACACCGTCACCTCATGGGTGACGCGGTCGATATGATAAAGCTGGGTGCGCGCTTCCAGTACCGTATCAGGATCGTCGCGGGCATCGGCCCTGATCCAGATTGGATCCCACCACGGAGCGACTTTCAGGGTCTCGGCCAAGGCCTGTTTCTGCGCATCGAAATCGGGCGGACGGGCAATGAACTCCAAGGTCACCTGGTTGACCAGGAGATCGGTCGGGACGCCAACCAGCCGGCCACGAAACATCAGCGTCGCACCCGCCATCGGGTTGGCGTCGTCGCGCCATGACATCAGCAGCCACTGCTTGCGCCCCGATGCCAGCAGGCCGATGCGCGGATTCTTGACCTTGAGCTCAAGTGTCGCGTCCTCGTTTTCCTGATGGGCGAGCTCGTAGGCGACGACGAGCAAGTCCTCGACCTCATGCTCCAGCCCGAAGGCGACATCGGCGCTGTCTATGAACGCGAAATAATACATGCGCTATTTCTCGATCAGGGATAGCGACCAGTTGCAGGTCGCGCCCCATTCATCGAAGCCCATCTGGTAATCCGCCACCAGCATGGTCAGGCGCGGCCGGTAGAGCGTGAAGGCGCCCTCGGTGCGCGTCGCCGGATCGTCGGTGGTCGAGGCCACCGGTCGCGATGGCGAACCGCCTTCGGTCATGTAGACGAACTCGGTGGCACAGTCGACGGTCAGTTCCATGCCGCGCTTCACACCATCTAGCGCCGGCATGTTCTGATCGGTGCAGGTGATGCTCAGCTTGAATTTTTCCGCCTCGCCGGCGCCAAGGTCGATCAGCACATTGTTGACGGTGCGCGCCAGTTGCGCATCGCCGTCCAGCGAAAAATCCTCGGTGATGCCGCGCGCCGAATAGGGCGGCACGCCGATCGGGTCGAGGCGCAGAAGGGTGAGGTCAGTCATATGCGTTCACTTCCGCCTTGGAGCTCGGCCGGCGCTGACGCGCGCGCCGCGCAGCGAAACAGTCTGAAGCTTTCGAAGTCCGATATCGCCAATTACGGCATCATCGATCACGACGCCGTTATCAAAATGCAGATGAAGCGGGGACCGGCCTTCTGTCAAATTGCCGGCCGCCGCGCCCGCCATCGCCAGACCGCCGCCGGCATAGCGCGGAGTCGCCATCGATCGGCTGAAGGTTTCCACCGCACCGCCGACGTTGAAACCACGCAGGCCGCGCAGCAAGCCTTTCGGCAGCGTCATGTTGTTCAGCGCATGGAAGATGTCGCGGCCATAATAGGCGACAGCAGCCGCCCGGTTGACGAATTCGCCGTTGGACAACCAGGCGAGGATCGAGTCGCTGGTGCCGGTTCCGGCACCGCGCACGTCGCCACCGCCGGCGAAGCCGCCCTGCGAGCCACCGCCACCGGACGAACTGCTGCTGCTGGACGATGCCTGCGCGCGCAACTGCTGCACCTGCGCGACGGCAGACTGCAGCGCAGAGATGATAGAGCTGATCTCGGAACGGATCTGGCCGGCGAGGCTGCGGATGACAGACGTGAGATTGCCGAACCCGCCCTGGACGAGCGCGCCGAGGCCGGAGAAGATGCCTGAGAAGATCGATGGCAACTGCTGAAACGGATCAGCCGTCGCGGTTGCCGCCTCTTGGGCGGCGGGAGGCATCCGCTCCAAATCGATGATTACGCCATCAACCGTTTGAGTGATGTTAGCGCTTAAGCCGCCGCCGACATCGGATTGATCTAGCGCATCCTTCAATCCGCCGACGGCATCGTCAGCGGCCGGTGGCATCTTCTCTACGCTGGTGATGACGCCGGAGACAGCCGTATCGATATTCGCAGCCAGGCCGCCGCCCACGCCGGTATCGATAGTTAGCGCCTCTCTTAGGCTTGCGCCTGCTGCGTCAGCCGCCGGCTTGACCCGGTTGATATCGGTGACAATGCCATCGACCGCAGGCTTAATGGAATCGGCCTTCAGGGCATCAGGAACGGCAGCGACTTCGGTCGCGACCGTCCGGATATGGTCGCCGGCGGCCTGTGCGCTCGAGGCTACGCCATCAAGGGCGGCCTTCGATTGTTCGGCGCGATGCGCGACGCCGTCGACGACATCAAAGACTTCCTTGGTCAGGCTGCCGCCAGCGCCGCCGCCGCGAAACACCGTGATGGTCTGGCCAAGGCTTTCGACCTTGGTCTTGGTTTCATCGACCTTGGTGCCGAGATCCTTGACATCCGTTGCCGCAGTCTTGGTATCAGCGCTGAAGCCGGCAATGCCGAGCGCCGCCTGCTTGGCGGCGAATTCGCTGTCTGTCAGCTTGCCGGTCAAGAGACCGATGAAGTTCGCGCTTTCCTGCCCATCCTGCGCCAGCTTGTGGGCATTGTTGGTGATATCTAGGAACTGCTGGGCCAGCTTGCCAAGTTCGGGATTCTCGGCACCAATCTTCGACACCTCGGCGCGGAACGCCTCGACATCCTTCGTGCCCTGGAACTGCTTGAACACCTCGAACAACTTGTCGGCGGCATGAGGCAGCAACCCGTCGAATTGCTGAATGGCGTTGATTGCGTCATCGATCGCGCTGGAAAGGCCTTTGTTTGCCGCATCCTGCGACAGCCTGGCCTGGATAAGCGCCGCATCCTTGACCTGCTGCGACATCTCGGCGACCTTGCGGCCGGCCTGGTCGTATGCGCTGCCAACCTTGCCGATCAGATCATCGTGGACACGCAGCGCTGCGGTTGCCTCGTCGGTCCTCGTCGCCCACAGCAGGATACCTCCGGCCACGACCGTCAGCACGGCAAGCCATGGATTGGCCAGCAGCGCGGTCGAGAAGATCGACAGCGCGTTGATGGTGGTGAAGATCGCCGTGCGCAGCACCTGGAAGCCGCCGAGGATCTGCGTGATCGACGCCAGGATCAGCAGTTCGCCGCCGGAAAGATTTGTACCGAAGACCGCATTGACGGCATCGGTGACGAGGCTTGCCGCCTTGCGCAGCGTCTCGAACGCCGGGATGACGACGCCATTGACGACGTGCACGACGTCTTCACCAAAGCCGACGATGGCATCGCGCCATTCGACGATCCACTTGCCGCTGGCGCTGACATCGGCATCGCGGCCCGAGAGCGCGGCAAAGAAATCGGCGATCAGGACTTTTGCCCGAGCCAGCGCATTGGTGGCAAAATCGAGGATGGCGGCCTTGTTGCGGATGATCAGGTCGCGGAAGGCATTGGCGCCCGCCGTGAACGACGGCACGAAGATGCTGCCGAGCTGCTTGAGCACGCCACCAGCCGCTTTCTGCAATTCGAGCAAGGCGTCGTTGAACTTGGCCGCCGCCTTGATCTGGTCGTCGTCGAAGATGATACCGAGTTCTGCCGCCTTCTTCTTGAACTCCTCGATGCCGGCCGCGCCCTGGTCGAGCAGCGGAATGAGCTTGGCGCCTTCCAGTCCGAACAGCTTCAGCGCGATCTGCGATTTCCGAGCGCCGTCCGGCATCTTTTGGAAGGCAGTGGCGACGGCCAGCAGCAATTGTTCATTGGTCTTAAGCGTGCCGCCGGAATTCTTGACCGAGATGCCGAGTTCATCGAAACCGGTCTTGGCCTGCGCCGTGCCGGCCTTGACCTTGGAGGCTTTCTCGCCGAAGCGCGTTACCTCGACGCCGATGTCCTTGAATGCCTGAACCGTATAGCCGGCGCCTTGCGTGATGTCGGCGTTCGCTTGTTTTGCATCGACACCAAACTGCTTCAGTGCCTTACCGCTTTTGGTGGTGCTTTTCACCGTCTCGTCGGCTGTCTTCGTCACCTGCTTGTTGAAGGTGTTAAGGGCCGTACTCAATCCCTCCTGGCTGACACCGACGCTTTCGGCGGCGAACGCCCATTCCTGATAGGCTTTCGCCGACAAGCCGGCGGCCTGCGCGGCCTTGCCGGCCTCGTCGGCGGATTCGGCGCTGGATTTCGCCAGTTCGAACAGCACCGCGACGACGCCGTCGGCGGCAACCTTCAGCGCCGTGATGCCGAGAACCGCACGCGTCGCGAAGGTCGCGACGTCGCCGGCGAGCAGGGAGAGATCATGACCGATGCCGGACAGATTGACGTTCTTGGTCGCCGCGTCGATCTGGTGGATGGCCTTTTCGCCGGTCTCGCCGAGCTTGACCAGTTCCTCGACCATCTCCTTGCCGCCGAGCAGCTTGATCAGGACGTTGATTGCGTTGCGTTCAGCCACTAGTCTGTGTCCTTGCGGGAGGGCGAGTGATGGCGATCAAGTACAGGGTGACGACACGAAGCCGCTTGAATGGCGACGGCGTCCACGGCGTGTGGCTGCTGCTCGGCTCGCCGATCATTCAGGCGATCGGCTGGGCCTGGTATGTCTCGACGCCGGGATGGTGGCCGATTGGATTGATTGCCATCACCGGCTTGACATTTCTCGGCGGCTTCGTGCTGCTGATGGTCGGTCGTGACTTCGACAGCGTCGTCGACGAAAACTAGCCCTTGTTGAACTCCGCCGCGAAGATCTCCGGCAGTTGATCACCGACCTTTTCGGCGACCTGGTGAATGGCAAAGCGCGCCTTCAGCGTCGTCTCGTCGATGCCGACGAACATCGGCACGGTCTTGAACTGGACGCCGCCGCGCTTGCCCTTCTGGCTGGTTCGGATCCTGGCCGCCAGCAACGGACGCTTGCCCGCCCTGACGATCGAAAACAGCGGCCCGACATGGCTGGCGTAGAGCGACGGCGTGGTCCGGTTGCGACCGATCATCTTCGGCGCGGTCGGCAGCGCCAGCCACAGCAGCGGATGACCGAAGATCGAGCCGCCTTCCTCGAAAATGTTGGAATACTTGATTTTCGAATAGAGCAGGATCGTCGGCTGCGTCGACACGCCTTCCTTGGGGTACACGATGGTGGTCAGCGTGTTCTGCCATTTCTGGCTGAAACCCGCGGCGGCGATGTTGGCGCGGCCTTCCCGCTTGGCGATGTCGGCGCCCTTGCGCGCGGTGGTCATCGATGCGGCGGTCAAATCCTTGGTCGATTCCGCCATCGCCGCATCGAACTGACCGGAAGCCGCCTCGATGAAGATTTTCAGGCTGCTCATTCGCGCAGATCCTCGATCTGTTTCGAGACGTCCTTCGGATCACCACGCGCTGCATTCATGCCGATGACCAGTTCGTCGGCCATCTCATGACGGCGGTTGATCGTGCCGTAATGCAGCCACGCCGCCACCTGGCGCGGCGTGTAGTGCATGATCTCGCTGGCGGAATGGCCAAGGCCCTTCAGCCGCGCCGCCGCCAGCGCTAGACTCTCCCCGGCTCCCCGATCGTCGCGGCGCCGTCCTTGCCGGTTAGCCTGGCCAGCGCCTCGAGGAAAGGGCCGGCAGGGCTCGGCACCGTGAGCAACAGGATGCGGGAGATCAGCAGCGCCCGCTCGCCGGGTGTCAGGTTGAGCGCACTCGCTTCCTTTATCCGGTCGATGCCGGCGGCGATCAGGGCCGCCTGCAACTGGACGGAAAGCGTGTTGAACAGCTTCGGATCGACCTTGGCCTTGCCCTTGATGTCGAAGAGCTTGGCCACTTCTGGAAACCGCATGATGATCTGCGCGATGTCGGTCAGTTCGACACCGCGCACCGTCACCTCATTGCCGCGCACCGTCTCCGTGAAGGTGAGCGGCGCAATGTCGATGAAGTCGGTCATGCATCAAGCCTGCTGGCGGATGGTGAAGCGGCCATAGCGACCGTCCGCCTTGTTGACGTCGGCGACCAGCGGGATCTGCGCGAAGTCGTCATTGTCGGCCATCAGGTTGAAATCGCCCGACGGGCTGATGGTGACGTTGCCCTCGAAATCGATCATCGGGCCGACCGTGTTGGTGGCGGTCAGCTTGATGTCGACGGTGAGGTTCGGCGCCGTCAGCGGGTCGATGATCTCGTCGCCGTCGGTGTTGGTGTCGACCGTGGCCAGCATGAACATGGCGACGTTGCGCGCCGTGTTCTCGTCGAGCGTCGCCTTGATCGAGGCGGCGACCTGGGTGACCGCGGTGAAATCCTTGGCACGGATGCCGACGCGGCCGGAGAAGTGTTCCTTCTTGGTCACCGCAGGCGTGTAGACGAAGTCGACCAGGTTGCCGGCGTCGACATAGTCCATGTCGGTGGACTTCTTGATCGCGATGCTGGCGGCGGGGATGCGATAATTAGCAGTATCGGGAGAATCGCCCATGGGTCTTTCCTTTCGAGGGTTGAACTCTTCGAACTCAAAGCGTGTTCGGGTCGAGGTAGTAGGGAATGGCGAAGGCCACGCCCATTTCGCCGAGCATCGAGCGGCCCCAGGCCAGCGATGTCTGGGTCGAGTGAAGCCGGCCGCCGATGCGGTTGGTGGTCAGCGCGGCAAGATCGGTGTCGGTCGCAATGGCGCGGATGAGCTTGGCGCGCCAGGCGTTCAGTGTGGTGCCGACATCTTTCTGCGTCTCGGGCAGCACGATGAGCAGTTGCGGTGTCATCGTCATGCGGCGCGGGCCGCGCGAGCCGCGGCTGTTCGGATCGGTCTCGTCGGCCGCCTCATCGCCATCCAGCACAAGGATCGCCGGCAGATTCGGCTCGGGCGGTCGCATATTGTTGCGGAAGACCTCCTTGATGCCATCGGTCTTGAACGTCTTGGCAATCGCCACCAGGCGCTGAAGGATCGCTTCGCGGGTATCCATTTTTGTCCTTCCGGGGAAAGAGGTCAGCGGTCCTTCAGGAACAGCAGCAGCTCGCCGTCCGCCTCGCCATTCGGCGACGGCTTTGGGGCGAAGGTGTCGATCAGCCACGTCTTGCCGTTGAAGACCAGTTCAGCATCGTGGAGTTTTTCGCGGTCGATCTCGACCAGATCGACGGCACGCACAATGGCCGAAGGCGTGACGGTCATCACCTCGGCCTGGAAGCGCCCGCCGATCCCGGTGACGTAGCTGGCGGTCTTGTCGAGCACCAGAAGCGGCCCGCCATCGGCGCCGGTCTTGATCGGCGGATCGCCGCAGGCCACGGTCAGCACCGCCTCGACGCCGAGCGTGGCGTAGATCGGCGCGTAGAGCAGCGCTTGCCAATCCATCAGGATCCCCGCCTCGTCTTCGGTGTGAAAGCGAATTCCCAATGGCCGATGCGGTTTGCCCCGGCGTCGGCTTCGACATGGGCGTAGTATTGCGCGCCATCGACCAGAGCGAGATCGTCCTCAAGGATGCCGCGATAGAGGCCATCGCTGGAGGCGACATAGGCAAGCGTCGCCGGCCATGTCTGCCCCGAAACGTTGGTGCCGCTGGCATCCTTCACCGTCACCGAGACAGCGGCGTCGTTGACATAGCTGCCCTCGATCGCGCTTTTCAGGCCGACGACCTCGATCAGATTGGTGTTGGCGACATAGACGATGCAGGTCATCAGCCGATCTCCCCACTTGTGGGGGAGATGCCCGGCAGGGCAGAGGGGGGCGCTGCCCCGCCGGCATCTCCGTTTTGCATCAGCATTGGTCCGTCCTGACTTTGCCGGCGATGAGCGGGCCGGTTTCGATGTCGGCCGATAGCGCCGTCTTCATCTGCACCGCGGCGCCGAGCAGCGGGCGGATGCGGATGGCGCCGAGCACCAGCGTTTCGATCGGCGGTGCGACGGATTGCGCCCAATGGCCGTCCCATGTGCCGCCCCATGAACCGCCCCAGACGCCGGCCATCTAGTCTTCCTCGCCCACAAGGGGTGAGGAAGACGTGCCGGCGCCGGCCAGTCCTTCGAAGCCTTGGCGAAGGAGGATCACGCCGGCCCCCATTCATCGCCCAAGGCCCCTGTGCCGCTGACTTCAGTGCCATTCACCGCCGCGATATTGGCGTCGACAGCGCCACCGGTGAAGGCGAGGCTGTCGGTCTTGCCCTTCACCGCCGTAGTGTCGCTCTTGACCGCTGCGACATCGGCGCTGAGCGATGCCCCTGCGGGCGCGCCTAGGCGGCTCATCACCGCGTCGGTCGCCGCGATGATCAGCGACTGGTCGGCGGGATCGGTTGGAAGGTTCGTGGTCTTTGCGTCGATGCCGTCGATCACACCTTGCGCATGCGCGATATCGCCCGCCAGATCGCCGAAGGCCGGCGTGCCGATGCGGCCCTCGATGGTTCCGGCTGCAGCACCGGTATCGGTGAGCACCTTGCCCGCCGTTCCGTCCGTGGCGTGACCGGCAAGCGCTTCATCCCAGACCGCGATGGCAACTTCGCTTGCGGTCGGCGCGCTGCCTCCCGTCGGGGCCTGTTCCAGCGCATGGGCGGTGAAGCGATAGCCGCTGCTGTCCTCCAGCGTGGCGTCGAGCTTGGTGGTGACGGCGTTCGCGGCCTGCGCTGCCGTCAGCGTGTCATAGATGGTTTCGGCCGTCGTGCCGGCGCCAAGATAGTCACCGACCAGCGCCGTCCAGACCGAAGCCTTGATATCGTCAGCGGTCGGCAGCGGGTCGCCGTTGTCGTTCAGCACCCAGAGCTTGCCGGCGGTCATCACCAGCGAGTCCGTTACGCTCTTGACGCCATCGACCTTGCCATCCGTCGTGGCTATGGCGCTCACGATTGCATCCGTGGCGGCAATGATCAGCGATTGGTCAGCCGGGTCGGAAGGCAGATTGTTCGTCTTCGCCTCGATTGCCCCGATGCCTGCGTTGTCTGGCGCGGTATAGGAAGCGCCGGCAAGCCGCGTGCTGATCGCGGCATCGATGCGCCCAGTTACAGTCGTCGTCACCCCGGCGTCGGTCAGCGCCTGGTCGGCCTGCGTCTTGACCTGCGCCGGCGACATATTGTTGAGCGCGGCGATCGCCGCCAGGGTGGCGTCGTCAGCGCCGGCGAGCGCCGTGGCCAACTCGGCATTGGTCGGCAGCGCGTCGATCTGCGTGTCGAGATTGGCCGAGGCGAGGCCGACAGCGGAGCGCACTGCGGCGGCGTCGAGATCATTGAAGCCGGTGACGCCAGCGCCCTTGGCCAAGGCGATATTCGCGCCAGAGCTCAGTTCGCGCGTCGTCGCAGACCAGACGGCGGTGCCTATCTCAGTGGCGGCCGAGGCTGCCAGTTCGCTCGATCCTATGGCATCGGCGGCGATTGCGGCGTTGTCGATCGCGCCTGCGGCAAAACTTCCAGATGTGATGCCGCCGGCCGCGACGCTGCCGACGGACCCGGTGACATTGCCGGCGACCGAGCCGACCGCCCCTGTCACCGATCCCACCGAACCGGTCACGCTGGCGATGGTGACATCGCTGGCCACCTTGGCATCGGTGATGGCGTCCGCTGCAATAGCCGCCGCGTTGATCGCGCCTGCCGCAAAGGTGGCGGCATCGATTGCGCCATCGGCGATCTTCGCCGCAGTGATCGCATCTGCGGCAATCGCGGTCGCAGTCAGCACGCCGGCAGTCATGGCGCCGACGCTGGCATCAGCGCGGTTGTTGCCGTCCACGGTCAGCGTCTTGCCACTGCTGACATCGCGCCGGTAAAGCTCGACGGTGCGCGTCACCGGCGCCATGGTGGCGCAGGTGATGTGGACGCAATATTCCTCGCTGTCCGAGCCGGAAGCGATGGTGGTGTCCTCGTCGATCAGCAAGGCGTAGACGCCCGGCATGTTGGCCGCCGACAGCTCGACCACGGTCGGCGTGGTGTAGACCGTCGCCGCGCCGCCATTGCGCGAGCGGTAGACGGTGAAGGCGGACAGCCCGGTCTTGCGGGTTTTCAGGTCGGTGGAATCGACCGCGACGAAGTCGATCGACTGGTCGGTTTTCGCGGATGGAATGCGCATCAGGCCGCTATCCCCTGGTCAATCGCATGCAGGCCGGGCGCCGCGACATTGCTGTTGGCCGGCGCGTTGATGGTGATGCCGGAGTTGTGGCCTAGGTCGAAGCTGTTGGAGGCGACAAAACTGGCGCCGCCGGCACCGGTGATGTCGCGGAAGGCGCACCAGGTCATGGTCGGCGCGTTGCTGGCGACGGAGAGCGTGCGCGCCGTATTCATGGTGTTTGAATTGACAAGGATCAGACCCGTCGATGTCCCGTTCAGATTGAGCGTGGCAATGGTCAGGTTGATGTTGATGTCGAGCCTGTTCGGCCCGGCCATCGTCAATTCGGCGATCGTGGGTGCGCCAGAGAACAGCAGGCCCGCGCCGCTCGGCTGGGCGACGACACGAATGGCATTGTAGGTCAGCGTGCCAGCCAGGAAAAAGAAATTGCCGACCGATGTGCCTACGCCAGCGAAAAGGATGACCGACAGGCCGGCATCGAATGTGAGGTTCGTCGTGGTCTGGATGTTCCAGACGTTGGTGCTGACGGACGCCGTCGTCGTCAGGGTCCATGTGCCATTGCCGAGCTTGATGGTGCGAACGCCGGTACCGGAGGCGTTGAAAGCCGCCGATGCGCTCAACGTCACATTCTTGTTGTTGACACTCCAGTCGAGCGTGCCGGTGAAGGCACCGCAGGCGATCGACTGCACGGAAATGTCGACGCTCGGCGTGACCGTGCCGCCCCCGGACGAGGCATCGAAGGCGACCGCATCACTGGTGCCAGGCACGGTCTGGCCGTAGTTCGTGCCGCCACTCGTCGTGACCCAATTATTGGTATTGGTCGAATCCCACTGGCCGTTGATGGAGCCACCCGAAGTGTAGACGTTCGCAAAAGTCGTGCCTTGCAAGTCGATATGCGTGGCGTCGATGACCGTGATTGTCCACGTTCCGTTGGCCTCGGTGGTTCCGACCACACCGAAGACAGTCCGTACATCGCCGGTCGTCATGCCGGTTGTACTGGCTACCGTCAGCCGGATTTGCGGCGGGGATGCAACGCTGACAATCGCACCGCTGACTGGTTGCGATTTCCAGAAACGGTTAGCCATTGTTGTCCCTCAGCGTGAGCGTGCTCACGGTCACGGCCTTGGCCCATCGTGAAACTGGTCGACCTACCATGTCGGTTCCGCTAGTTCCGGGCATCAGATACCCCAGATCCTGTCGCTGTCGGCGACGCGCACGAAGATCATGTTCGAGCCGCACCAGGAGTGCAGCGTGAAGCCCTTGGCATGCATCAGCGCGTCGAGTTCATGGCTGGTGTCGCCGCTGCCATTGTCGGCCTCGACGATGACGACGCGCGGCGGATTTGCGCCGAAGTCGGCGGCGCGCAGGACGTCGATGTCGAGGCCTTCGATGTCGATGTTGAGCAGGTCCGGCCAGGTGCCGCATGCTTCGCGCTGGACGATCTCGTTCAGCGTCATAACCGGCCAGTCGACGCTGCCCGTGATGCCAAGTGTCATCGCGGTCGCCTTGTCGAAGGTGAAGCGGCCAGGATCGGCGGCGACGTGGTAAAAGGTAAGCGTTCCATGGACGGGCGCCACGCCGGCGCAGATGTTTTTGTCCTCCGGCCGCGCGTCCAGAAATGCCATGAACAGCTTGCCGTTCGGCTCGACATTGATGCCGCGCGAGCCGCGCTCATAGAGCAGCGCCGTGTTCGACAGGTCGAACGGGTGATAGGCGCCGACGTCGAGATATCCAGGCTTTTCAATGCCCAGCCGCTTGAAGATGTTGAGCACGGCGAGATCGTCGCCATGCTGGGCATAGGTGCGCCCGCCGAACCATTGATCGCGGTGGCCGGTCATTTCCGACCCTCGGCAATCGCGCTTTCGATCCAGTTGAACTTTTCGCCGATGACGCGGTGGTGGCCCTCGACGCCGGTCAGCGCGGCATGGCTGGAGTTATGCTGTTCAGCGGGCACGACATCCTCGAAGCCGGCGAAGTAGAGACAGGCCTCGATCAGGCCTTGCGACCAGATCGCCTTGTGGCCGTGCGCGAAGATGATGGCGTGCATGGCGCCGCGCATATCGGCCGACGGTCCCCATTTGCGGGTGAAGTCGAAATAGTCCTGGTCGCCGCGCAGCCGGATGTTTTCGAGGCTGGGGACACAGATGCGGATGACGCCGCCCGGCCTCAGCACCCGCCGGCATTCGGCGAAGAATTTTAGCGCCTGCTGGTAATCGACATGCTCGACGACATGCTCGGCATAGATGAAATCGGCATAATCGGCCGGGAACGGCAACGGCCTGGTGATGTCGATCTCGGCGTCGAAATTCTGCCAGCCGTCGAGCTTGTTGGTGCCGCAGCCGAAGTTGAGCTTGACCGCCGGCACATCGGGCGCGACAGGCGCTTCTACCTCGACCGGCTCCGGCGGCATGGCAGCCTCAACGAAGGCGTCCAGCGCTTCCGGCGCGCAATGCGTGATCCAGTCGAGGCCAGCGGCATTCTCGGCTGTGATCTGGCCCCTATCGCCGCGCTCGGCCTTGAGCGGCAGCATCTTCAGATCCTCGCCGACCAGGTCGAAGATGATCTTTTCAGGCGTCGGGCTCTTGGTGCGGTTCCACCAGTCGTAACGCTCGATGAACTTGGACTGCCAGAGATAGTCGACGCTGAAGAACATCAGGCCGGTTTCCGCCCAACCGGTTTCCTTGCGCTTGGTGCCTTCGACCGGCACCGAGGCCGCCCTGACGCCATCGGCCATCATCTTGCGGATGATCGGCAGCACCGGCTTGGAAAGCAGGCTGTCGCCCTCGATGTGGACGACGTAGTCATATTGGCCGTCGATCGCGCTTTCGAGACCCTTGCAGAAGGCCCTGCCCCATCCGTCTTTTCCGCCGCGCGCCAGATGTCCAATATTGTCGGGGAACGAATATTTCACGGCATCTTCGCCGGGAAGCACCAGCGGTGAATCGCTGTCGACCAGAGCCAGATCGACGGTCCAGCCATTCACATGTCGGTGCAGCGCTTCCCACTGCCCGGCAAGCTTCTGCTTTTCCGCCGTGTCGACGTAGGTGGTGCCGAACACCAGGATGCGCGGTGTCGCCGCATGCTCGGTGGCGAAGGCCTCGACCAGCGGCACGGCCTTGGCCAGGTCGATGGTCTTGTCGCATTTGTGGTGGCGGTCGAAGCACGCGCACGGCTTCACCGGTTCGATCGGCAGCGTCGGCGCCAGGTGCGCGCCTACGATATTGGTATAGCGGTAGCTTTCGTTGCCGCCATAGACACAGATGTTCGGCGTGCCGACCGACTGCGCCAGGACGGGCGTGAAGCCGGCATTGCCAAAGACCAGCGCGGCCTCGGCAAACAGCCCGGCCAGCGTCTCGAAATCCGCCTCGCCATGGTGCAGTTTCAGGTCGGCCGGCTGTTCCTCGCCGACGATGTGCTCGCCCTTCTGGTTCAATTCGCAGATCGATACGGTGAAGAACCGGTCCTTGATCGAGCGGTAGAGCGCCGCATAGGCTTCGGTGTCCGGCGAGCGCGACGGGCAAGGCCAGGTGGCGTTGATGATAATCGGCCGGTAAACCATGATCGGCTTGCCGGAGGTGTCACCAACCAGCGCCCTCGCCGCTTCCCGCCACTCCGGTTTGACCGGCAGCGAGAAATCCGGATGCTCCGGCACTGGCAGGCCGACCGAGCCGAACATGGCTGCAAGCAGCGTGCCATGCCGCTTGGTCGCCGCATGGTCGTAGCCGATCTTCTTCTCAGCCGACTGGCTTGGCCTGGCGACGCCGACGCCATTGCCCCTGTCGCGGATGCGGGGATCAAGCTTGCCCGAGACCAGCGTGACCTTGAGCCCTTCGGCTATAAGATCGTGGAACATGGCGGTGTAATAGGTCTGCAACTCGACGCTGCGCGTCTTCATCAATTCGCGCAGGACCGCGCGCTGATGCAGGTTGTCGCCCATGCCGTACATCGACAGCACGGTCAGCGGCGGTTTGACGGCAACGCGGTCGAGCATGGTTTCCTCAAAACTCACTTTCGGCCAAACGCTGATGGCGCTGTCCGGATTGGCATTGATGATCTCGACGCCGACGCGCTTCAGCGACGGCGCCACCGCAGCGAATTCGGTGGCATGCAGGTCGAAAGACCCCTTGACCAGAGGCCATGGGTAGGCAGCGCCGTGGTGGTGGCGCGTGCCATCTTCGGCGAAGCGGCCGTCGACGCCGAGCAGAACGACGCGACAACAGCCGAGATGGACGGCGAGATTGACGGCGCCGGTAACGGATGTGCGCGCCAGCGCGAGCTGGTTCGGCTTGTTGGCAATGCCTTTTGCCGGATCGATCTTGGTCAGCCGCAGGACGTCGCGCGGCCCGCCATTCGACGTGGTGACGATCCGACCGGCGAAAGGCCGCTCCCTGGAACCGATTTCGCTCCACCAGCGAGCATCGGCGAAAAACAGGATGTCGGCATCAGGCCATGTCAGGTGCGCCGAGTTGATGGCGATGACCCGCCGCCCTTTCAGCAGCGACAGGTCGAGATCGAGCACCGACGGCCCGCCCGCGAGCACGAAGGCGGTTTCGCCTTCCCAGTCGCGGACGAGCTGCGCCATGCTGCGGTTAGATCGTAAACGCAGCCGTCAGCCGCACCTTGCCGGTGGAGGACGGATTGGCCGCCGCCTCGATGGCGACACCGATCAGCTTGTTGGAGCCGGCGGTGCCGGTGGCCTCGCCGGATGCGGCGACCCAGTAGATGCGCTCGCCCACGGTCCAGGCCTGCGCCGAGACCTTGGGCAGTTCGTAGACCCCGATCAGGCCGAGTTCACCGCTGTCGCCGACAGCGATATCGGTCTGCGCGACACCGAACAGCGAACCGGCGACGACGCCGTCGCCGGATGCGACGTCTACGGCGCCGGTGACGTCTTCGTTGGTCCAGGTAATGGTGTTACCCGGCTGGATATAGTTCTTGGCCATTGCAGGCCTCCTTTGCGGAATTGAGGAAGGGGGAAGCGGGCGGCGACGCCGCCCGCAAAGATCAGGCCGCTTAGGCGCCCGGGTTTTTGTAGCCGAAGCGGTAGTCGGTGGCCCCAACACCGAAGTCGATCTCGACCGACATCTTGAAGCCCTGGGTGCCGAACGGCTCGTCGGTGCGCACGCGCGGCGCCTCGTAGCCTTCGAGGTAGCCCCAGCGGTAGTTGGAGCCGAGCGCCGGATTGGCGAAGGCATACCAGGCATTGCCGGTGATCTGCGCGGTGTCGAGCACATCGAGCTTGCCGGAGAAGATGTTGACGGTGGCGACCGTCGCCGGCGTGATCGAGGCGATCAGCATTTCCGCCTCAGTCAGCTTGTCGGGGCCGACGAGCAGCAGCTTGGCGGCGTTCGACAGCAGCTGGTTGCCGCCGGTCGACTTCTGCTTCGACATGGCGGCGCGCGCCTTGCCGACATTGGTGACGTCGATGACCGTGCCGGGGCTGGCAAGGTTGGCATGGTCGGCGTGGAACACCGACTTGCCGTCCGCCAGTTCAGCGTTGAAGGCCATCGAATAGAAGGTCACTTCCTCGAACAGCGCCACGGTCGGGCCATAACTCGACAGCAGGTCGGCAATGGCGCCGATGTTGTCGTTGATCAGCATCTGACGGGTGATGGAAAGCGCGATGGCGTAGCTGAACGCCTGCACGGTTTCCTTGCCCTCGTTGAAGGTGCCGTATTTGATCTCGCCGGATTCCAGCACCTTCTGCAGCATCGGAAAATCGCCGGTCTTGACCGTGGTGTGCGGCCTGAAATCGTTGAAGTTCTGCTTGCGGGCGATGCTGCGATAGGTCGGCTGGGCCAAGGCATAGCGGCCTTCGAGGGTGCGGTTGATGGCATTCTCGAAGATGATCGGGAAGTCGCTGGTCGACATGCCGGCGCGCGTCAGGATCTCGTCCTTCTGGCGGGCATTGACAACCATGCCACCGCGCCAATCGATCGTCTGCGCGGCGATGTCGATGACACTGCGGCCCATGAAGGCACGGGCTGCCACGGAAGGCCCGGCGGCCGGCAACGGTGCGCCGAACGAATAGGCCAGCGCCTCGGTCATGGCGGTGCGCCTGACGTCGCGATCGTCTTGCGTGATGCGGGCCGGATTGGTCTGCGTCTGCCGCGAACGGGCGGCAAGCAGGTCGAACATCTGCGCGCGGAAGGCCGCAGGATCGACATTGCTGCGGATTGCGGTCTGCTCGTCTTCCGTCGAGAGATCGACGCCCTGGGCACGAGCCGTCGCCGCGATGCCGACGATGTCGGCGGCACGGGTCGCAGCATCGGTCGACGGCGTCTGGCGCTGATGGCTGCGGGTCTCTTCCTCTTCGGCCGTGCGGATCTGCGCCCTGACCTGTTCGATATCGGTCAGGATCGCGGCATGGTCGGCCTCGATCGTTCGCGCCGCCTCGGGCGCGGTGTCATCCTTGATCTCGGCCTTCTTCTGCTCGGCCTTGGTGGTCAGTTCGATGAGCTTGCTGCGCAGGCCTGCAAGCGCCAGCGGCGCCGCATGGGCGAGGTTCGTGATGTTGAAATGCTGGTGCAGGTCGAACGGCATATGCGGTGCCGCATAGGCCAGGTCGGCGCCAAGGCCGACGAGAAGGCCGGCGCACAGGATCATGGCGACGGCCGCGGAGAAGAAAGCCTTTTTCATGGCTCGGTTCCTTTGCGTTTCCGGGGCGATGCGCCGTCGCCCTGCGTCCCCGGTGGAGCGCAGGCGGCCATTAAAACGGGTGTTTTGGGTTAGCGGCCGAGACCGGCCATGCGTTGCTGCATGCCAAGCCGTATGCGGCGAACCTCGTTCATGTCGGCGAGCGTGCGCATGACGCGGCAATCGAACGTTTCCGGCTTGGCGCCGCCGGCGCCGCGCACCTGCGCGCCGGGATCGGCCGGGATCGGCACCGCCGAGATTTCCCACGGCTCCCAATCGACAACGCGGTGCAGTGGCACCTTGCCGTCCATTTCCTTGCGCTCGACGGCGTGGATGCGGTAGCCGACCGAGATGTTGGAGACGGTGCCTTCCTTGATCCGGGCGACGCGGTCGACGGCGTCGGCGGCGGCGGAAAGCTGAACCCTGGCGACACCCTTGCCGCCTTCGAGGCGGGCGGTGCCGCGCACCACGGAACCGATGACGTCGTTCAGGCTCCACTGGCCGTGCGTGTCGAGGAATGGCGCGCCGCTGTTCAGCCGGTCGAGCCGGATGGCGTTGCCGCTCACGATCAGTTCCTCGTCGAATTCGCCATCCATCCACGAAAAGCGGCGCACCGTGGCGCCAGTCGTCCAGATGACGTCGATGGTGTTCGCAGCCTCGTCGAATGAGCCGGCTCGCACCTCGGCGTCGCGCAGCATCTGCGGCAGGCGGATGATCTCAGTCATTGTTGCCATCCTGTGGGTTTTGCGGAGCGCCATCGCCATTTTGAGCGGCCGGCGCCGGCGGCGAACCGCCGTTGAGCGGCCGGCGGCCGTCGATGTCGAGGGCAAGCTTGGCCTTGTCGACGACATCGAAGAAGGTCCTGGTGTCGGCGACCACCTTCTTCCAGTCGCGTCCCCAAGCTGAAATGAACTCCTGCGGCGACTGACGGCCGGCGCGGACAGAAGCGATATCCGCCTCGAGGTCTTTCTTGGGATCGATCGGCTCGTTGGCCGGCATGATCAGGTCGACCGGATAGCCGTCGCTGCGTGGCCGCAGCTTGCCGGCCAGGATGGCGCGTTCGGTGAAACGACGCGTCGTCGGCAAGACGAGGCGTGGTGCCGCCATCTGCCACTGAATCTGCTCGACCAAGCGTCGGAAATCGATCTTGCCGGCGCGCAGAGACGAGTAATTCGCCTGGCGCAAATCGCCGGTCAACTGGTCGTAGGTGATACCAGCGCCGGCCGCCATGGCCTGCATGCCCGCGACATAGACGGTGCCGAACTGCGATTGCGACGACGGCTGCGCGAACACCATGTCGGAATTGCCGATGTCGACGATCATACCTGGCTCGATGCGGGTGACCTTCTGGCTATCGCCGGCGCCATCGGTGGCGTCCTTGGTTGCGAACGGATTGGGATCGCCCGGCTGGCTCTTTCGGAAACCAGCAAAACAGGCCTGCGTCCGCGCCTGCATGATGGCGGCGTCGGTTAGATCCTGCATTTCCCTGCCATTAAGCAGAATCGGAGCAAACCATGTTATGCCGCGCACCTGACCCCAGCGCAGCGGCCGATACAGGTGGCAAAGATTGGCCCATTCGACCATAGTCGAGCCGCCGACCAGTGACGAAACCGACATGTCGCCAGGATGGTTCTTCCACAGCCAAAGGCCTTTGCGGCGGCCATTGTCCCCAAGCTCAACGCCGAGCCTGGTGTTCGACCCAGCAATGCCATAGTCGCGCGAGGTGTCGATCTGATCGCCTTCCATGCCCTGCAGCCGGAACGGCACGCTGCCATCGGCTTCCTGCGAAGTCAGGTCGATGAAGCGGATGACGGAATCGCCGCCCTCGATCATCGATCGCAGCGTCAAGCCCTGCATGGCTGAGAAATCTAGCACACCCTCGACGTCAGCCTGATCGTGCCATTCTTCGTAAGCAAGACGGAACTGATTGTCGGCGCGATCGGACCCGGTATTCGCCACAACGGTGATGCCGGTGCCGATGACGTGCGAGACCAGCACATCGAGGATGCGCTGTCCGGCCCAGCTGTCCCTGACAAATTCGCGCGCCCGATTGCGCAATGTCGACATCGCGGGGCCAATCTCGACATTGGCCGATGTGCCGCGCCCGCTCCATCCTCGGTTTCGCCGACCCGACTTGCCGGCCGCATAGTCCCGATCAAGCCGATCAAGCATGGCGCGAGCCGACGCGCGTCGCAAGCCAGCCTGCGGCGAGAACACGGAGATTAGGCGGTCGAGCGCGTTCATTCAGGTGCCGCTATTGTATTCGGTGAACATCGCGCCTGGCATCGAACCCTTGACCTCGGCCTCCATGCGCGCCAACACGCGTTCCATCTCGGACATCGAGCGAAAGGTGAGCATCGTTTCGCCGTGCTTGGTCATCAGCACGCCGGACGCCATCGCCTTCTTGATGTTGTTGATGTCGGTTTGCGTCCAGGCCATCGGTCAATCCCAGAAAGAGGCTTCGGCCGGCTCGGCGGATGCCTGCTGCTTTGGTGATTCCGGCGCCCGCATCTGCGCCTGCAGGATCTCGGGCGCGAAGAGGTCGACGCCTTTCGGGAAGCCACGCTCGGATGCGATCTTGCGCCACTGGTCGGCCGTCATGCGCGACAGGCCGAGATAGTCGGCGAGTGCTGCGTTGTAGATCTCGCAGTCGAGCAGGTGGTTTTCCTCGCCGGCGCGCGGCTTCCAGACACGGCGGACGCGCCCTCTGAATGTTTCGGAGGCCAGATATTCCGAGGTGATCTGGCGGAAATAGACCTCGTCCTGCCACCAGGCGAAATGGCAGTAGCCTGGCGGGTTGGCGGCTTGCCCGGCGGCGATGCCTTCCTTGCGCAGCTGCGCGTAGAAAGCGCCTTTCAGCGGCCAGGTGCCGACCGCCCAGACCATGGCGCCGTTGCGGATGCGCTTGCCCTTGAAGTCGATGTCGACGGGCGACGGCTGGCCGATCGCCGGGCGGCTCCAGCCATCCTCGCCCTTGAGCGCGAAGCAGGCCGCCTTGCCGCGCACCCAGGTGTAGACGACATGGGCACGGTAGCCGCTGTCGACGCCGAACAGGTCGACGGTGCGGGCGCGGCCATAGGCGTCCGGCCATTGCGTGACTCGGATCTTCTCCAGTTCGGCGAACGCGCCGGCATGCGGATCGTCGGTTTCGCCGGAGAGATAGCCGGCGTCGACGACCCAGCTCTGCCCGTCCGGCGCCCAGGCCTTGACCGAATACCAGATGCCACGCATCTGCACGTCGGCGGCGCCGGTCAGGATCAGGCCGGCGGGCGGGATGTGGCCGCGCTTCTGTTCCTTGTCGCGGCGCAGCATCAGCTTTTCGTGGTCGGGCGCGTCGCCCTTGACCTCGAACGGCAGGCCGAGCGTCAGGTTTTCGAAGGTCTTGAGCTTGAGCGGGTCGCCGGCGGCCTTGACGAACCGCTCGGCGATCTTCTCCCACGGCACGAAGGGCGAGGTCAGCGCATCGAAATGGTAGCTCGGATGAGCGCCGGGGCGTTCGGCGGTGGCGATCCACGCCCCCTTCTTCATCAGTTCGACCTTGTCGGCCGCCTCGACGATCGCGCCGCAGCAGGGCGTCGCGTAATAGGCCTTGTAGGGAAACGTCTCCTCGAACTTGAAATACTGGCGGTCGAAGACGAACTTGAACGGCGTGGCACAGCCGGGGCACGGCATGTGCCAGTAGCGCTGGTCGCCGGCGTGGAAGCCGCTGTCGATCTTCGAGGCGCCCTTGACGGTCGGCGTCGAGATCTTGGCCCGCTTCCATTCGCCAGACATCAGGAACGATTCCTGGCGGCCCTCGATCATGCCGAGCGGATCGCCCTGGCCGTCGAGATCATCGGGGTACTCGTCGACCTCGTCGAGCAGCGCGACCTTGATCGTCTTGGAGCGCAGGTCGGCCGGCGACGAGGCGATCGCCAGCGTCAGCGAGCCGCCGGGATAGACCTTCGACGTGGTGGTCGAGGCATCGCCGGCGCGGCTGGTCTGCGGCTTGACCTTGCGCTTGAGCGCCGGCGTCTTCTCGATCGCCAGCGCCAGCTTTTCGCGGTTGAAGTCGGACAGCGCGCCCGATGTCGGCTGGACGATCATGACCCGGCACGGGTCCTGGTCGATGATGTGGCCGACCGCGGCGAGCAGCAGCGTGGTGAAGCCGGTCTGCGCCGACTTGCGGATGTCGATCTCGTTGACGCCGGAATCCATCGCCAGCATGTCGAGCGGTTCGATGATGTAGGGCGTCAGCGAGGCGTCCCATGGCTCGTTGGCCTTGGGGCCGTCCGGCACGATCAGGTTGGCCTGCGCCCAGGCGCTGGGCGCCATGCGCTCGGGCGGCATGATCAGCGCGGAAAGCGTGCCGGCGATCACCGCCAGGGCGGAGCGCTTGAGGTTGAGCTTCATGGACGGTCTTTCAGTCGGCACCGAGATCGAACTCGTTGCCGGTTTCCTCGTCGGCCTGGCCCTCGCTGCGCTGCAGGGTCAGCGCATCGGCGGCACGGCGGCGGATCTGGTCCTTGATGTCGCGCAGCTTGCGGCGCAGTGCCGGCTCGCCTTCGCGGGATGCCGCCATGATCTCGCCGGCGAAGGTCGGCAGCTGCTCGATCGCCCGCACGATCGCCTCGCCGGCCCGCACCATGGCGGTCTCGACCTCGGCGACCGGCACCAGCTTGCCGAGCCTTTCGCTGACGTCGAGGGCGGAGCGGCGCGCTTCCCACTGCGCCTTCTCGGTCTGGGCGTCGCGCAGCGCGCTCGGAATGTTGGCCGGCTCGGCTGCCTTCTCCTCGCGCACCGTCTCGGCGGCCTGCTCGCGGTAGGCGTCGCCGGCGGTGCCGATCGCCTTGTCGAAGGCGGCAAGGTCGACCTGGCGCTCGCGACCGTTGCGGCGAGTGGTCAGCAGGCCCTCGGCCTCGTAGCGGTCGACGCGCTTCTTGATCGCGACCTTCGAGACGCCGCGCATGGCCGCGATCTCGGACAGCGACTTCCACACGGGCGTCGGCAGGTCGGCAGGCGATTGCATGTCTGAAGCCTGCCGAGGTTTACCGTTCACCGGCCATCGTTAACATCGTAAACCCAGATTTCCGCACCCTCTCACTAGCGAACCCGCGGGCTACGCCGTCCCGCATACGGTTTGGAGACGGGGAAGGACCCGTGACGGGGGGGGGTCGGCGGCGCTGGGCATGGTGCCGAAACGAGAACACCCCGCGACCGGTTTGCGGTGGCGGGGTGTTCGATGCTTTTTATCCGTGACAAGACATCCACCAAATCGCTGCACGCGTCAAGCGGGTGCTGCATTCTTTTTGTTGAACAGCTTGAACCATGAGGGGAAGCGCAGGGCCATGGCTGCATCGGCCTTGTCCTGCTGCGCCTTGAGCAGCACCGCGTTGCCGACGAGATCGGGCAGCACGCGGGCCATCGGCATGGGCGTCAGCCATGGTGCGACAGGGATGGCGCATGGCAGCATGGCCACCTCCTTCATCTGGTGCGCCAGCGCGTCGAACACGATGGCCAGCGCCGACAGCCAGATCTCATGCTCGGCCCTGGCGATGATGGCGTTGACCGGATCGGGATCGAGGTATGGCTTGGTGTAGGCGCCAGGCAGCGCATCACCACGCTTGTCGACGCCATTGACCTCGATCATGCGCGCCACCGTCTCGTCGACACCATCGACCATCTTGCCCGTCAGCTGGTCCTGCGTGACCTGCAGATAGTAGCGCGGCTTGCCGTTGCCGTGGCGCTCGATCTCTTGGCGGACAGCGTCGAGCTGCATGCCATCCGCATCCCAGCCCATCACCGCGCGGCGGATGACCAGCTCGGATGGCTTCAGCCGCAGCGTCACCCTGCCCTGCCCGTCATCATGGGTCATGCGCTGCCATGCATCGCTGACCGCCTTGGCACCAAGGCCGGCGAAACGGTCAAGCTCGGGCGCAGGACGCCAGTCCTCGGGCAGTTCGAGCGCATAGTCGTCGAGCGCCATCACCGCATCACCGATCACTTGGGCATCCTCGCAGGGCCAGCTGTCGGCGGAGAAGTCCGGCACCGCGCCAAAGGCGTTGACGCCGAACGCATCGACCAGCGACAGCAGTTCGGAAAAGCGCCCGGTGCGATCCCAGCCGCCGGCCATCGCCAACGGCCCATCCTGCCGCCTTGGCACCTTGGGAAGTTCATCGCGCCACGCCCAGGCGATGACATCCTCGACCGGGCCGCTGCGTTTTCCCGCCGCATTGCGGCTCAAAGGGCGGTTCCGACTGGTCACAAAGCCGAGATCAGCACCATCTGCACCCGTTTTCATCATCTGCACCCTTTCTCGAAGTGGATAAACCATTGCTTTCGCAAGCAAAACAACCATAGAAAACCGCGATGGTGCAGATGGTGAGGGTAACAGCCGATAACGCATATGACCGGCAGAACATCTGCCCTATCCCCTTGCCGAGACATCACATGCGTACCCTGAAATAACCGGCACCATCGGCACCATCTGCACAACACCTTGATTTCCCTATCCCTTTCACGGTGCCGATCCAGCGACGCAAGCAACGGATCGGCACCACCTGCACCGCAAAAAGGTGCAGACAGACACGATGCCAGCCATCGCAGCGCGAAGCCTGATCAAGGGGAGAAGGGAAAAGCTGATCATGGGCGACCATCCCGCCACAGCAGCCGGTCGATCACCGTGCGCACGACCGCCTGATACTTCGCCTCGCAAAGCCGTCGGTTGATGCGGCGGCTTGGCGGATGCATGCGCAGCGAACAGCGGCACTCGCCGGCGTTGCGGCAATGCGCCAGCGCAACACTCTCGATCGCCACATGTGCCCGTTTCACCGCCCATCCTCCCCATAGCCGCCATGGCCCGGATCGCCGCCGCCCTGGCTCTGCCATTCCGGCCTAATGCCGATGCCGCGATAGAAGGTTTCGCCGTGCGAACGCTGTCGCTGGAACTGCTTCATCTGGCCGTCCGGCCCCTCGAAGCTGCGCTCGGCCGACTTGGCGAAGCGCTTTTCGAAGGTCGAGCGATTGAAGGCGAAGACGCCTTCCGATGCCGCGAACTTCTCGAAGGCGTGATAGAGGTCGATCGGCTTTTCCTTGTCGTCGGGGTTGCCGCTGACATGGCAGGCCATGCGGATGAAGGTGCCGATGGCGTCGCTTTCCTGCCGGTATTCGTTCGACGCCGCACGCACGCCCTCGGGGATCTCCAGCCCATGGTTGAGATAGTCGACGGCGCCCTCGACCATCCAGGCGAACACCGCGCCCGCCTCGGCGCGCAGCTTGCGCGGCAGTGCCCGGTCTGTATCGCCCTCGGCGATCTGCACCGTCCACGGCACCAGCAGCAGGCGGCGCCAGATGCCGTCGGAATCATCGTCGATGCGCGGCTTGTGGTTGCCCGACAGCACGATCTTGAAATGCGGGTCGACCTCGAAGAAATCCTTGTGCAGGCGCCTGACCGGGATCTTCTCGCCGCCGGTCAGCGTCTTGATCAGCGCGTCCTTGAGCTTGACGCCGGCTTCCGGCTCCGATGCCGCCACCAGCCGCGCGCCGGGCAGCCGCGCGAGATCCGGCGTCGCCTCGCCGCCGCCTCGCTTGTTGTCGCCGGAAAAGCTGTCGATCGACAGCGTCACCGCATAGTCGCCCATGATGAAGCACAGCAAATCGACGAAGGTCGACTTGCCGTTGCGGCCGGCGCCGTAGAAGAACAGCATCACCTGCTCGATCGTCAGCCCGGTCAAGAGGTAGCCGCAGAAGCGCTTCAGGAAGGCACGGATCGCCGGATCAGGCTGCACCTTGATCAGGAACTTTTTGAACTCCGGCATGGTGCCAACGCTCACGCTGCCAATCTCCCCCCCTGCGGGGGAGATGCCCGGTAGGGCAGAGGGGGGTGCCTCGCGCCGAGATGTCCGCAGGACAGCACCCCCCTCTGGCTTGCCAGCCATCTCCCCCGCAAGGGGGGAGATCGGACTGCTCCATTCCGCCTCGACCATCTTGGTGATGAAATCGCCTTGCCTGTGCTCGCGCAGCCTTGCCGCCCAGACGAAGCGAGGATCCTCTGGGTCACTCTCCTCGTCCTCGACCTGGACGAAGTCGATCGTGCCGGCACGGCAGTTGACGCTGTAGCGGTCGGTGTTGAGATCCGCGACCTTGCGCGCCATGTAGGGCTGGCCTTCGGCGAGCAGATTGTTGAGTTTCGACGATCCTGCCGTCGATTTGGCATGGCGGCGACGCGAGCCGATGCGCGCGCCCAGCTGCTCCGCGACGCGTTTTGCCGCCTCTACCGCCATCTCGTAGTCCCGCTTGCGGGCGAGTGCCTCGATGTCGGGCAGGCGCTTGCCCTTGTCGGCCTCCATGCGCGCCAGCGCGTCGAGCGCCACTTCGCCGGCGGCCATGACCGCCTGATCGTCGTCGCTCGGCTCGATGGCACCGGCTTCCTTGCGGATCGCCTCGGCGGTGCGATGCGCCAAGCGGCGGATCAGCGAGCCGTCCTCGTCTTCCTTCCATCGCTTGCCGTCGAACACATGCCAGCCGATATGCGCGACGCAGATGGCGATGTGGCTGGCCGCACCGGCATGCTCGCTGGCGAGATCGCCGAAGCGCCGGCGCAACCGGCGTCCGTTGCCGATGTCGGTTTCCGGCTCGGCCGCACAGGCGGCGAGCAGAAGCTGTTCGGGCGAAGGTTCCTCGCCTTCTGGCGGCGCGTCATCGTCCGGAAAATCCGGCTGAAAGTCGTCATCGTCCTCCATGCGTCAGGCGCCAATTCTCAAAAAATGACGACCAGCCGAAGTGACGCTATGTGCCCGATAGTATCCTTCGCGATCTCGCTCGACAGTGACCAATCCGAGATGCACCAATTGCCGACACCACTTGCCTGCTATGAGCGGAATGGCGCCGTTTGAACCGTTCATGCTGGATCGAGCGGTTTTCGAATGAGGCGATACGAGATCGGGAACCCAGCTTTGCCGATGCACCGGCCCATGCTGATCAAGGTATTTCAGGATCCGCAGTTCGAAGTCGCTGACGAACGAGCGGATTGATGCCAACGAAGAAACCATCCCCTACCCCATCCGCCCCATGCGCACGCGCGTCGTCACGCTGCGCAGATATGGTCGTTCCTCCAGCACCGCGTTCGGCCGCCGCCACGACTGCCGGCCGGCGCGCTCGGTCCTGTCTTCAAGCCGGAAATTCGACGCCATGCGGTTGATCGCCTGGAATACGCGCAGATCCTTGGCCGTAGCGCGGTCGAAGCGGTGCGCCATGTAGAGATCGTAAAGCTCGGCACCTCGCTTCATGCGTCGGTTGTTCCAGTCTTTCCGGCATTTGGGCGTGCAGAATTCGCGACCGGTCGCCCGCTCGAACGGCTTGCCGCATTCCAGGCAGGCGTCTAGGCGCGCCATCAGGAAGCGGGCTCCAGTTCGTTAACCATGTCATCGGCGCCCATCGGCGCGTCGTCGGCCTCTTCATCGCTGTCCTGCGGCTCCAGTGCGGTCAGCGCGTCGGCCGACACCGCCGCCGTTTCGCGCGTCATGTTGATGCGCGCCTGGTGGAAATACTTGTCCTTCAGCTCGAAGCCGAGGCCGCGCCGGCCCGACTGCACCGCCGCCCAGACTTCCGAGCCGATGCCGAGGAACGGCGTGAAGACGATGTCGCCGGGGTTGGACCAGAGATCGATGCAGCGCTCGATGACGTCGAGCTGCAGTGGCGAGATGTGCGCCTCGTCATTGCCGTCGCGCGCGGTCAGATATTGCAGGGTGCGGGTCTGGCGGATGTCCATCCACACCGGCGAGGCATAGCGCTGCCAGACCTCGATCGAGAACCAGTTGCGGCTGTCGCTATCTGTGGTGAACTTGGCAAAATCCGGCCCGTCGCCCTCGCCGACATAGCGCTTCAGCGCACCGCTGACCGGCTCCGGATTGTCGCCGGGCTTGCGGAAGGCGACGATATAGTCGGCCAGCGCCTGGCCGGAGATGGTCGAGTCCTTCACCACCTGCTTGTGGTTGAGCCGGTGCGACTTCGACCGCGCCTGCGCCACCACGGCATCCTTCCAGATGCAGACTTCGGAATGGAATTGCCAGCCAGCGTCCTGCCAGGCGCGAATGACCTCGCCGCGGAAGTCGCGCATGCCGATGAAGCCGTCGCGCCGCTTCGAGGTCGGCAGCTGCATCACATGCACCGCCTGGATGCGGCCCGGCATGGTGATGCGCAGCATTTCCGAGATCAGGAACTGGTAATGCTGCCAAAAGGTCTTGCCCTCGGAATTCGACAGGTCGCGGTCGCTGCCCGAGAATTTGTACAGCCCCTCGAAGGGCGGCGAATGCACGCCGAAATGCACGCTGTCGCCCGGCACCGCGCGGATCAGCTCGCAGCTGTCGCCCTGGTAGATGGCATAGCGGTCGGTGACGTCCTGGTCGACGGCCTTGATGGCGGGCAACTTGCGAGCGGTCATTGCGCCGCTCCGGTTGTATCAACATCCCTTATCTGGCGCTTGATCCATTGCCGCATCCGCACAAACCGCTCTTCATCGGTGCGGACGCCCCACGCCTCGTCGTTTTCGAAAACGATCTCTCGGGCAAGTGCCTCGCTGATCCCGAACGTGGCTGCAACAGTTTCGATGTCTTCCGGATCGAGCTTCTGCATATCGATCCCGCGAACGCGACCGACCGAACCAATGGCGCAAACCTGGCCTTCCGTTTCCAATTCGCTGGATACCAACTTCTTCTCAGGCAGAGCATCCATCGCGGCCAGCATCTCGCGAAGAAACGCTTGCCCACGCTTGCCGCGGATGGCGGCTTTAACAGCATCGCGCCAGCGGATGTGTGCCCACTGGTCATCCATGTCGTCGATGTACCCTGATCTGCTCATCCAAATTCCTCCCATGCCGGCAGCCGCAACTTCTGTTTCGGCTGGTAATCGTGCCGCTCCAGCGCCGCACCGCGCACCGCGACCGACGACAAATCGGCCATGTGGCGCACCATCGCTGCCGCCATGCGCTCGGCGTCTTGCTCCTTGCGGTCGAGATTGGCGATGATCGCGCCCTCGGTGTCGGCGGCGATGAAGTCTGCGGTCACCTCATGGCCCTGGCCGAACCGCCAGAAGCGGCGGATCGCCTGGTAGACCTGCTCGAAACTGTCGTTGAGGCCGACGAAGCCGGTGCGATGGCAGTGCTGCCAGTTCATGCCGAAACCGCAGATCGACGGTTTGGTCACCAGCACGCGGATCTTGCCGCGGCTGAAATCCTTCAGCTTTTCTTCCTTGTAATCGTCATGGTCCGAGCCGCGCACCTCGACGGCGCCGGGAATGGCCTTGGTGACGCCCTCGGTCTCGGCATTGAGGTTGCCCCACCAGACATAGTGGCCATCGGCGGGCGTCAGCGATACCGCGCGCGCGATGCGGTGCTCGATGGTCGACTTGCGCGCATGGTTGCGCTCCTGCAGGGTTTTCGCCTGCACCGGCAGCAGCGAGAACTGCCCGCCATCGTCCCAATGCGAGCCGGTCTCGACCACATGCAAGCGCTTGGTCAGCGGCGGCAGTTCATAGCCGTCGTCGCTGTAGCCGAGGTCGGACGGCTTGCGCAGCATCACCGCCCACGACGCCATCCAGCGCCAGAACT
This sequence comes from Mesorhizobium sp. B1-1-7, assembly GCF_006442705.1. NCBI lineage: Bacteria > Pseudomonadati > Pseudomonadota > Alphaproteobacteria > Hyphomicrobiales > Phyllobacteriaceae > Mesorhizobium > Mesorhizobium sp. B1-1-7. Next base: position 56,684 of record NZ_VFWQ01000021.1, read on the forward strand.
CGTTTTCGGCATGGCCCTTCAGCCGCCAGCTTTTCGTCTCCGACCCGTCATGGGTGAAGAAGGTGGCGAGCATCGAGAAATAGCTCATCACGCCGAGGAATTCGGCATGGCTGCCGAGCTCCATGAAGTCGTTCGGCGCCGGCGTCGCCGTGGCCGCGAGCCGGAACGGGATCGGCCTGGCGATCTCGATCAGCCGGTTGCGGTAGTGGCCGTCGAAGCTTTTCAGGATCGAGCTTTCGTCCAGCGCGATGCCGCCATAACGGGAGAGGTCGAACAGGTCGAGCTTCTGGTAATTGGTGATCGCGGTCTCGTCGACGACGCCGTCACGGGTGACGACGCGGGCCAGCAGATCGTATTTCTTCGCCTCGTCCTCATGCTGCGGCCCGACCGCCAGCGGCGCGAACAGCAGCACCGGCTTGCTGGTATGGTTGGACACGACGCGCGCCCAGACCAGCTCCATAAGCGTCTTGCCAAGTCCGGTTCCGGCAAACACCGCCGCCCTGCCCCGGCGCAGCGACCATCGCACGATGTCGCGCTGGTGCGGAAACAGGAACGCCGGCAGGTCCGGCAGGTCGACCAGCCCGCTGGCGACATCGGCCACGCGTTTCTGGGCCAGGAAATCGTGATAGGATTGCAGCGTCATCGGTCGTCCCCGATCGAGAAGACGTGATAGCGGGTCGCGGCGCGCGCCCATTTGCGATCGAAGGTTTGCACCAGGCCGCGAAGCCTCAGCGACGCCACCATGTCGGGCACGCGTGGCCGCGCGACGCCTGCGGCATCGGCCAGATCGGAATTGGTGATCGCGACGTTGCGCGCGCGATCGACCCGTTCATCTAGCGCGCGATAGACGCGCAGCGCCGACATGGTGATACCGAGGCTGGCGGACAGGTCGACATCGGCGCGCGCGCTGCGGGCTATTTTGGGCACAAGCGGTGGAGCGACGATGACCGGAACCACGCGCTCCGGATCGTCAAGGATGACCTCGAAATGGCGCTGGACGAAGACCGATGCCGAAACACCGGCAGCCTTCGCCGCCATCTCGATGGCCGCATTGGTCGGCCGGTCGCACTTGACCGAGAAGCGATACCAGATGCCGGCTGGTTCCGGCGCTGACAGCGACCCGCCCATCAAGCCGCCCTCCCGGTCTTGGCGCCGGCGTCGATGCAATCAGTCTCCCCCCTTGAGGGGGAGATGCCCGGCAGGGCAGAAGGGGTCGGTTCGACCGGTTCAGGGCCAGATGGCGCCAGCGCTTGATGTCCAGCGACCCCCTCTGTCGTCTTTGCCGACATCTCCCCCTCGAGTGGGGAGATCAGTCGCGCCCTGTCCCGCAGCACATCGTTGAAATCCATCCCGTCCGGCGCCCAGTCGATCGCGGCATCGTGGCCGGTCAGCTCGAAGCGGTTGCGGGCGCGCATCATCGCGGCTTGCGTGGTGAAGCGGTCGCTGTCGCCGTCGCCGAGCAGGATCAGCCGCTCGAAATCGTCGGCGGGGATCTGCAGGCAGTCGGTATCGGAAAGGTCAGGCTCATGGCCGCCGACCTTCTGCCGCCGCTTGCGGCCGATCCGGTCGGTCATGGTCAGCGACGGGTGCGGGATCTGCTCGGCCGCCTTGCCTGATATGTTGCCGATGTTCAGGCCGCAGAGCAGCGTCGCGCCTTGATCGGGATGAAGCGCCGCCCAGGACAGCACCGTCTCGATGCCTTCGCCCAGCACGCAGACGCCGCCCATCGGTTCGGTCAACGGTTCGCGCAGCACGATCTTGCCGCCCTTTTGGCTACCCTCGACCTTCTTGGCGTCGAGCAGGTCGCCGGTCGCCGGGTCCGATATCGCCGCCTTGCCGTTGGCGCGCGAAAGATCGAGCCAGGTGCGGTGCACGCCGATGAAATGGCCCGTTGGGTATTCAGGAGTGGCCGGCCCGGTGATCGCCGCCAGCATTGCCGGCCCGGTGTGGATCACCTTGAACTCGTCACCGGCCTTCGAGCGGTGCCAGTAGGCAAGGCTCGACATTTCGCGCAGCGCCTTGATGCGCCAGGAGGGGAAAGGGATGGCGCGCAGCGCCAGATAGTCGCGCAGCCAATGGCCGCCCCGCTCCGGCTCGATTGGCGCGCCGTTTTGCCAGATCTTCCAGGCGCGCAGCCGCGCCTTCTCGCGCCATTCGTTCTTGTCGTCATCGCTCTGCGCCGGCGCCCGTCTGGCGGCCGCGATCGGCTTTTCGCCGGTCAGCTGCTCGATCGCATCAGTGAAGCTGCATTGATGCACATGCTGCACCAGCGCGATCGGATCGCCGCCAGCGCTGGAGGCGCGGCACAGGAAGACGTTCTTGCCCTTGTCGAGCGAGAACCGGTCGCGCCCGCCGCAGCACGGGCACGGCACGCCGCGCTCGTCGATCTTGCAGCCCGCCGCCGCCCCAAGCGCCAGCGCCACGTCGACGATCGACATGTCTCGCGCGCGCGCGACGATCTCGGCGGGGATCATTTCGCTCGCCCCGGACGCTCGCACGGCGCATGCTTGCCGCCGCCGAAGACGTATTCTTTCCAGGGCGTCCAGCACCACATCCCATCGCGATTGCGCAGGAAGCCCCACTTGCGCCGGATCCTGCCCTGCCAAACTATGGTTATGATTTTGCCGGGATCGCCCAAGGGCATAGGCGCATCGGTGCGATCCCTCCCAACCCAATCATAGAGAAGCCGGCCAGACCAACGCCCAAGTACGCGATGGGTATGGGTTGCCGGCCTGAAATGAAGATGCAGCGCCCTTACAATCTGGCGCTTGCGAGAGAAGCCGGTTTTCAGCGCAATGCCCGGCAACAGGTTGATGTCGCAATCAACCGCTTCCGCGTCGGTCACAACTTCCTCTACGTAGGACGTCAGCGGGAACGTCCAGAAATCCCAGGGATGATCGTGTGGATCGGAGTCGGCATCGCCGCGATGAAAGATGTGCAGGCGTAACCTACCGATCCAGATGCGCGTCATGTAAGGCGTGGCGTGCTCGCCATCGACGCCATAGATCGTGTGCTGGCCGATGAAACGGTCTTTCATCATGATCCCCTTCCCGGCACGAACAGGCAGATGGTGCGGCTGTCGTCGCGGCCCATGACGCTGCACCAGTGGAAGCGGCCATCGGGGCTTGGCTTGACCTTGGGATCGCTCATCGGGATCAGCTCGCCGGTCTGGCGGATCTCGTAGCCGCGCGCGCCCTCGATCACCTCGGCGTCAGGCACCTCGCGGCAGTCGACGCCGGAACAGCAACTGAAGGGATAGGTCCAGCCAGACGGCGCGTCGTGCGGCCATGCGCGGCCGTGCGTGCCGGCGAGCACCAGGCCGGCGAGCATGGCTGACACGGCAAGAGCGCCAGCGATGGAATGCAGCGGGCGGCGGGTCATGCGGCGCCCCTGTATTGGAACGGCTGAAACCTGGCATCGTCAGGAATGCGATGCTTTCCGCGCGCCATCGGATGCTTCGGCGAGCCATCCTGCGACGTGCCGAGGCAAACTACGTTGTCGATCCGGCTTGAGATCTGAAGCCACAGGCGATGTCCCCCCTCGCTGGCGCCGGCGCCATAGGCCAACAGCGCGGTCGCACACAGGCGGCAGGCTTCGTCGATCGCGGCACGGTTGAGCGGGCCGATCGGATCGGCGGCGGCAAACATGACCTGCGGATGGCTAGCCCTGAAGGCATAGGCATTGACGACGATGAAGCCACCGAAACCGTTCGCCCTCGCGAAATGAAACAGTCGGTTGATCGTCGGGTCATTCTTGCGACGACCGGCCGTCGACGGGTTGAGCATGCCGACCAGGAGCAGCGGCTTGCCGCGGTCCCATATCCGCCAAAGGGCCATGCGATAGACCGGATCCTCCTCATCGGACATCCATGCGCCTTCGTAGGGGTCGGCGGCGATCCGTTCAGCGAGGGTCACCTACTTCGTGCCTCCGACCACCGACAGTCCGCCGACGCGCGCGGATGCGGCGGCGAGCCGCAATTCGGACACGGCGCGCTCCAGCACCGAGCACTGGCGGTCGATGCCGGCTGCCTCGGCGGGCGTCAGGCGGCCGTCCGCGAAGGCGAGCGCGCCCTTGGCCATCAGTTCGCCGGCCTGCACGACCACCTCGGCGTGGCTCGCCATCATCGAGGCGTTGGCGAGCTCGACGGCGTCGACCGTGTCGGCCAGCCGCCGTCCGTTGAGTTCGGCGAGCACCGCCGTCACCAGCGGCATCGAGCAGTCGGCTTCGAGCTGTATGACCGCCGACAGCGGCATCAGGTCGGGATAGCCGTCATTGTTCCAGCGGCCGACCTCGGTTTTCGAGGCCGAGCACTTTTCGCCGGTGCGCACGATGCCGCCGCAACGTTCGATCAGATCGCGCTGCGCCGCCTTCAGTCGGTAGAACCAGGCACTGGGCATGGTCGTCTCCATGAATGTCCCCCTCGCAAAGGCATTGTTGTTTTTCCCCCACCGGGAAATCCCGGCCGGGTTTCCCGTGGCGGGAAGGCTGCGGTGGTGGTGATCTGGGCGAAGTCAAACGCCGCTATGGAGGCAACAGTGCCCTGCTCATTCCGCCATTTCCTGATTTCGCTGATTGGAAAGGCCGGCCCCGGCTTGGGAGGCGTCGGGACCGGCCGCGACGCCCGGGGGCGCGGCGTCGAAATCGTTGCAGTGCCCGGCGGCGGCCCGCTGCGGCTCACCGACCGGTTCAGCCGCCACCGCCTCGCCGGGAACGGCGAAAAACCAGGCATCGTCCCAGGCGATGCCGCGTGCGATGGCCGCCTCGCGGATCGCCCGCATGTCGTCGAGTGACGGCGCCACTCCGGCCTCCCACCGCGACACGCTGGCCTGCGTCACGCCGGCCAGGGCTGCGAATTCAGCCTGGGTCACCCCGAATATATGGAGGCGAATATGTCTGATGGCACTCATGGCAACGCATATTATGCGCAAACGGATAACATGCAAGCCGAAAAATATGCGCATGCGGATTTTTCTTTATCCGCCGCCCGTGGCAGCGTCCGCGCCATGAAGATCGAGGAGAAGATCCGCGCCATCATGGCGACGACGGACTGGAAGCAGCAGAAGCTCGCCGAGCTGCTGGAGGTCGGCCAGTCGACGGTCAACCGTTGGCTGGCGGGATCGGAACCGCGCGGCGATCGCCGCGACCGCATCAATGCGCTTTACAGCCAGGTCGTTGAAAACGGCCGCACCGACGAGCCGATTCGCGGCGAAGCGGAAATCCTGGCCGTGCTGCGTCGGATCGCCGGGCTCACGGAAACCGATATCAACGTCGCCCTGACCGTCATTTCCAACGCGATCAGGGTTAACACGGCCGGATCAGAACGATCTGATGCTGATGATCGATCTCAAAGCGCCACGCCCCGCCGTGAATCATCCTCATCGCGCTAGCGATCGCGGCGGCATCGCGCTCGATGCGCATCGCCGGGTCCATGGGTCCACTCGCAATGGCGCGCAGCGCCTCCATCGCGTCCTCGCCGCACGTCTTGTCACGTGGCATGTAGTGGATCATTTCTGAAATCCCGAGCAGACCCGATTAGGAACAATTTCCTTCCCCCCTTGTCAACCGCGCCGATCCTCACTCGGCGTCTCATTTTGGTACAATTGTACGAATAGAACCATTCGCGCGAGCTTAACAGGATATTTCAACCTGTAATAATCTGCCTGTGAATAGCGGGGAGAACATATAGCACGCGTGGGACATTTATAGCACCGGTGGACTGATTTCCGGCGGCCGGCTTTTTGTCCATAAGGTCGGGCATGACGAGCCCTGACCGCATCACCATCCACATCCGCCTGACGGCCTCGCTGGTGAGGCAACTCAAGGTCTCGGCGGCCGAAAGCGGGCGCAGCATGAACGCCGAAGTCGCGGCCAGGATCGAGCGCACGTTTTCCGCCGACGACGCCGACCGCAAGCGCGCGCTCGACCTGCTGGCGGAAGTCATTGCCATACTCGACAAGGGCCAGCTGGACTAACCCGCCCTCTTCACGAAAAGGTTTTATCCGTTTGCGCATTTTTTCAGATTGACAGTTATCCGTTTGCGCATATTATCCGCCTGCATCAACCCGATGGAGGCGCGCCGTGCATCAAACCCGCAGTCAATCCGAAACCGCCGCGCCGATCCCTGCCAGCCTCGCCGGCAAACCGGGCCAGCGCTTTTCCGACGCCCGCCGCGTCGATCACCCCGAAGCCGGCAGCGGGAGAAATGCCCGCGCGCTCGAACTTGCCGACGCCATCCGCGAAATCGCCGGCTGCGGCGAAGGCGCCACCGAAAAGGATCTGTCGATGCTCGGCTTCTCGGTCGGCGAGATCATCGCCCATCTGACCGAGGCCAAGCTGATCCTCGCCGAGACCTTCATCCGCGAGATCGCGCCGACCGGCGACCGGCTGCAGCAGATCATCGAGAAGGCGATCGCCTCGGCGGCGCACATCATGCCGAAGACCGGCGGGCTGGATGAAGCCAGTGAAGACGCGGCGGCCGTCGAATGGCGCCGCTTCTGCCAGGCGCGCGCCGCCTTCAAGCTCGACCCCTGGTGGTCGCAATCCGAGCGCTGCCTGGCCGCGCTGAAAACCTTCCTGCGCCGCCTGCCGCTGCTCGATCGCGAGGCCAACCGCGTCATCTACGCCGTCGCCGCCGAACAGAAGGCGACCGTGCATCGGGGTGAGCACGCATGAGCGAGACCCGCGACCTCATGAGAATGCCAAGCGCGTTGCGTGACGCAGACGTCTTCAAGCAGACCATCACCGGGCGCGCCTTTCCGATGTCCGGCTTCACCGCGCTCGACATCGACCTGCATGGCGACGTCGCCGAGGGCCTAGCGCGCATCTGCCGCTTCGGCGGCGCGGTGCCCGGCAACACCTATTCGGTGGCGCAGCACTGCGTCATCGGCGCCGACGCCGCGATGGAGGAAACCCGCGACGCCAACATCGCGGCCTATTTCCTGCTGCACGACGCGCATGAATATGTCTTCGGCGACATGACGACGCCGGTGGCCAAGTGGCTGGCCGTCATCGCCGACGAACTCTATGGCGGCTCGGCGCATGGCATGGTCGAGACGCTGATCGCCACCGCCAAGGCCCGCCTCGACATGGCGATCTGGCGCGCCGCCGGCATGCCGCCACCGGGAAAAACCTATCGCGCGGTGATCGCCGATTTCGACCTGCGCATGCTGGCGACCGAGCAGCGGCAATTGCTGATGCCGGCGCCGAAAAGCTGGGGCACCGCGATCGACGCCGCCAGGCCGATCGCCATGCGCGGCCGGCTGTCCGCATGGCCGGTGGCCAAGGCTGCGGAAGCCTATCGCGAGCGCCTGGCCACGCTCTGCCCCAACGCCAGGAGGGTGTGATGCATCATACTCCGCAGGAACAACAGGCCATCGCCGCCGACATCGCGCGCGACATTGATGGTCTCGATTCCGAGCTGGCTTTGTCGACCCTCAAAAAGTGCAAGCTTTGGAATTTTCTGTGCGACCAGGTGATCGATTGGGCAATTCAGGATCGCACGGTCGTCTTTGAACGCGACGTCGAGACGGAACGGCTGGAGTGGGAAGGCAAGCTGTCTTCCACGCTCAACGATCTGGAAAAGGCGCAGGGCAAGATCGACGATCTGCGTGAAAAGCTTGGCTACCACTCGGGCGATCTCGACCGTCTCCAGGAAATGATCGCTGCGCGCAATGTCGCCGATGCGCTCGACCTGTTGCGCGACATGTACCCCGAGCATCAATTCCTCTCGCCGGCCGCCGAGCACATGCTGGCCGGGATCCGTGGTCAGGGCGCGCTGACCTTTCCCGCCGAAGGCGGCAAGGCCGACCGGCCGTCGGGCCTCGTCGCCCGCCCTGCCGGAGCGCCGCGCGACAGCGCGGAATCGAGCGTGAGGCAAAACCCATGACAATCAAGTTCTCCGTCGCCGCCTTCGCCGAAGCCGCCAAGGCGATCCGCAACATCCCCGGCGGCTCGCGCAACATCGAGATCCTTGACCATGCCCGGATGGAGGTCGCCAGGAAAAAGCTGACCCTGACCATGTCGGACCTCGACATCGAGGCCTGCGCCACCATCCCCTGCGAAGGCGCATCAATCGTCGCCGCCATTCCACGCGCGGTCCTGGAGTTCTTCATCTCGCGCGATGGATCGGGCGACGATGCGGGCACACTCGATTTCGCCGACGACATGAAGACCGTCGTCGCCCGCCACGGCAAGGGCCGGCTGACCATGCCGATCCTGCCCGGCGCCGATTTCTTCCTGATCGGCGCCGGCGCGCAGGACTGGAGCATGGCGATCCGCGCCAACGAACTGGTCGAGCTCTTGCGCACCTGCGTGAGTGCGATGGACGAAACCCGCCATTTCATCCAGGGCGTGCTGCTGCACGTCGCCGTCGGCGAGGACGGTGCCAGTGCGCTGCGCACCGCGGCCACCGACGGCCACCGCGTCCACACGGTCGGCGTCGAGGCGCCGGAACTGACCGGCGGCTTCGCCGAGCGTCAGGAAGGTCACCAGGGCATCACCATTCCCGACCGCACGGTCAAGGAACTGATCCGCATCTTCGACGGCGACGAAAGCGAGGTCACGCTCTCGGGTGCCAAGGGCATCGTCACCGTCGAGGGCGAGGCGATCCGCGTCACCTCGAAGCTGATCGACGCCGCCTTCGCCGACTATGCCAGGCTGTTGCAGGCGCCGGGCGCATTCCGCATATCGGTCGCCGCCAAGGCGCTCGACGCTGCGATCGGCCGGCTCTTGGTGCTGCCGCGCAAGGACGGCAAGGGCAAGGCCGAGACCGCGCGGCCGATCCGCATGACGCCGGTCGACGGCGGCCTCAAGCTGGAGATCAAGGGCAACGACGCCGACGCCGAGGATCTGATCGACTGCGAGGTCGAAGGCTCCGGCGATCCGATCGTCGTCAACTGCCGCTACATCCGCGACGCGCTGGCCGCCGCCGGCGGCACCAAGGTCACCTTCGCGCCGATCGAGGGCAACGCCATCGGCGTGCGCATGCTGCCCGACAACGACCGTTCTTCTTTTCTCCTTATGCAAATGCGCTTTTAACCGGAGGCTTTCATGTCCGACGACACCGACACTTCGCAGACCGTTGCGGCCGGCCAGCTGCGCGCCTTCATCGAGCGCATCGAGCGCCTGGAGGAGGAACGCAACACGATCGGTGACGACATCAAGGAAGTCTACGCCGAGGCCAAAGGCACCGGCTTCGACGTACCCGCGATGCGCACCATCGTGGCGCTGCGCCGTAAGGACCAGGCCGAGCGGCAGGAAGCCGAATCCATCCTCGACCTCTACATGGCCGCGCTGGGGATGGTGTGATGCTGATCGTCGCCGAAGACTTCTATGGCATCTTCTCCCCCAAGGGCGAACTGGAAGCCGTCGACAGCACGATGTCGATCGCCGAGTTCAGCGCCGCGAATCTCTCCCCCGATCGCAACAGGCCGAACCGCGTCATCAAGCGCGTGGTCATCTGCCTACCCGACGAAAACGAAACTCCATCCGCCGAAGGCGGCAAGCCCGACCGGGCGTCGGGCGAAGCCCGTCCCGTCCGGAGCGAGACGGCAGGCGACAGCGTGAGGACCGAATAAAATGGCTGGCAGCGTCAACAAGGTCATCCTGGTCGGCAATCTTGGCGCCGATCCCGAGATCCGCCGCAGCCAGGCCGGCGACCCGATCGTCTCGTTTCGCATGGCGACGTCGGAAAGCTGGAAGGACAAGGACAGCGGCGAGCGCAAGGAACGCACCGAATGGCATTCGGTCGTCGTCTTCAACACGCAGCTCGCCGAGGTCGCGGAAAAATACCTGAAGAAGGGCATGAAGGTCTATGTCGAGGGCCAGCAGCAGACCCGCAAATGGGCCGGCCAGGACGGCATCGACCGCTACACCACTGAGACGGTGCTGAACCGCTTTCGCGGCGAGATCCAGATGCTCGACAAGCTGCCCTCCAACCGCCCGCCCGGCGCCGAGGGCGCCGACGACTATGGCAGCCAGCGCTCGCGCGAGACCGATGATCGCCGCGCGATTGAGGAACGCACCCGCCAATCCTTTGCGGACAGAACGCCGCAGTCCGGGCGTGGCTCGCGCGAACTCGACGACGAGATCCCATTCTGATGAACGCGCCGCTGCCCCGCCGCGAGGCGATCCGCGCCAGGATCATGGTCTGCGTCGAGATCGTCGATAAAGGCTATGTCGACGCCGCCGGCCGCCCTTCGCCGTGCCATGTCTGGACCGGCCCGGATTCGGGAACCGGGCGCGGCGGCGGCTATCCCCGCATGTCGCTCGATGGCCAGACGGTCGCCGTCCACATCGTCAACTGGACCAACGAGCACGGCTTCATCCCCGGCAAGAAGCAACTCGACCATCTCTGCCGCACCCGCCGCTGTATCCGCGACGACCACCTCGAAATGGTGACCCATAAACAGAACCAGAAGCGCCGCGACCAGGCGCTGAAAACCAGGAGGCAAGCATGCCCGTAAAATACCTCTCGTGGATCACCCGCGACATGCTGCAGGCGGAGCCGCGGGCGCGCTTCGTGTTCGGCGACAACGCAGAGCGCGTCGGGCTTGGCGGCCAGGCGGCTTCCATGCGCGGCGAGCCCAACGCGATCGGCGTCGCCACGCTCTATGCCCCAGGCCACTACTACCGCGCCGATGATCCGCTGGCGCTTGCCACCGTCGTCGACGATCTCGGCGACGTAGCACTTGCCCTCAACCGGGGCCTGACAGTCTACGTGCCGACCGATGGGCTGGGCACCGGCCTTGCCCGGCTGCCTGAAAATGCACCCGCTCTGCATCGGCTGATCGTCGCGTTCTTCCGCGCCGCACCTGGCGAGCCCTGCCCCTGGAAGGACATCTGACATGGCCCGCACCAAGAAACCCGACATTGCCAGCACCGCCCCGATCCTCGCCTACAAGGGTTTTAACGAGGATCTCGCCTGCACGCCGCAAGGCAAGTTTTTCCAGTTCGAGAGCGGCAAGACCTACAGGCACGACGGCAAGGTCAAGGCCTGCGAGAGCGGATTTCATGCCATCACCGGTCATCCGCTGGCACTGTTCAAATATTACGCGCCGGCCGGCACGCGCATCTGCCAGGTCGAGATCTCCGGCCAGATGGACAGCGACGATGGCGGCGAAAAGACTGCCGCTGAGATACTGACCATCGGCAAGGAGATCGGCCTGACGCAGCTGATCCTCGACGCGGCCAAATGGGTCATCGATCGGGCCAAGCCGGTCGACGGCAATTACACGGCCGCCGCCAGCGAGCGCGTCAACACCGACGACATCGGAGGCGCTGCCACCGCATCGGGTTATCAGGGCGCTGCCACCGCATCCGGCGAACGAGGCGCTGCCACCGCATCGGGCGATTGGGGCGCTGCCACCGCATCGGGTACGCGGGGCGCTGCCACCGCATCTGGAGAACGGGGCGCTGCCACCGCATCGGGTACGCGGGGCGCTGCCACCGCATCGGGTACGCGGGGCGCTGCCACCGCATCGGGCACGCAGGGCGCTGCCACCGCATCCAGTTATCAGGGCGCTGCCACCGCATCGGGCGAACAGGGCGCTGCCACCGCATCGGGCGATTGGGGCGCTGCCACCGCATCGGGCGATTGGGGCGCTGCCACCGCATCGGGCGAACAGGGCGCTGCCACCGCATCTGGCTTTGAAGGCAAAGCGCGCGGCAAGGATGGCTGCGCGCTGTTCCTGGTCGAGCGCGCGATGTCGGGCGAGATCCTGCATGCATGGGCGGGGATCGTGGGAACTGACGGCATCAAGCCGGACCAGTTCTACCGCCTGGTCGATGGCAAGCCGGTCGAGGTCGCGTAGAACCGATGTCGCGCGCCGCCAAACGCAAGCCGGTTACCATCGACGAGATCGAGAGTTTTCTCGACCTCGTCGCCAGGCTCATGGGAAAATTCCCGCGCCAGGCGGAGCTGATGACGCCGATCTGGCGGGCGCTGGAGCGCGAGCGCGACAAGCGTGTCGAGACCAACACGATCCTCGCCGCAGCGCAGGCACGCCTGGCGCGCTCGCCCAATCACACGATGGACTGATCGAACGGCAGCGCGATCTTCATCAGCTCCCGGCGCCGCCAGTCGAGTGAGCCGCCGGAACCATATTTGGGGCGATCGACCGTATGGCCCATCAGCAGCCGCCGCAGCTCGTCGTCGAGCCCGCCTTCCTTCATGCGATCCTCGAACGAATGCCGGAACGAATAGACCGTGTGCGCCCTGGTCGGCAGCAGGGCATTTGCGCGCAGGAACTTGTTCAGCGTCGCCGACAGGTCGTTCTCGCGGTTGCGGTAGAGCGGGAAGCCGGCCTTGTGGCGCTGCGCCGCGGCAAGTGCGACGCCGACCAGCGGCACCAGGCGCCGCGACGAATCCGTCTTGATCTCGCGCGGATTGTCGGGATCCTCGCGCGGTTCGATCGACAGGTGCGGCACCTTGTTGGACAGCCGGATGGCGAGCGGCTCGAGGTTGCAGATTTCGCTGGGGCGCGCGCCGGTCTCGATCAGGATCAGCAGGATGCCGCGCGCCTCTTCGTTGAGCGTGGCAAGCGCACCCGGCTTCATCACGGTGTCGCGGATCCAGTCGGTCGGGATCGGCGGCCGCGGCTTCTTGATCCTGTTGGAGAAGCCAAGCCCGTCGAACGGGTTTTCCCGACGCGAATCGCCCTGGTATTTGAAATAGGCCTCATGGAGCACGCGCATGTTGCCGACGTCGCGATTGCCGGCCGACGCGCCGGCGGGCTTCACGGCCTGCGGGTCGCTGGAACTGCGCGCCAGGATGCGGGCAAGCCAGTGCCGGTAAAGCTTCTTGGCATGATCGACGGTGATCTCTTCCATCGCGATGTCGCCATTCAGCTTGATGAAATTGCTGACGGCGCGCTGCTTGACCTTCTTCCACTGGTCCTTCTGCACCTGGCTCTTGCCGGTCAGCTCGTCGGCCACGATCTCCTTGCAGTAAATATCGAAGGCGTCGCTGACCTTGGTCTTCGGCACCTCGACGGCGCCAATCAGCGGCAACGCCGTGATCTGGTCCTCCTGCCCGGAGGCCAGCACATGGCGCAACCGATCGACAAGGTCGTCGAAGGCTTCCGGCTGCTCGAAATAGGCCGCACCGTGGAAGGTGAAGTCCAGCGCCTCGACCCGCTTGACCGCCGCCTCGTAGCGCCGGCGCGCCGGATCCGTGACGCCCTTGGTGATCAGCGAGGCCCACAGCGCATCGTCGGCCGCCTCGAGCAGATCGCGCTTGCGCCGCGCCAGGTTGCGATCGTCGGTCTTCAGCGAGGCGCGCACATGCGGCGCCCGCTCGTCGAGATGGGCGATCGTAACCGGCACGCGGCGCTTGTAGTGATAGTTTCCCTGGCGCAGGGTGAGATATCTGTCGGGATCAATCCGGGTTCGATTTCGACCCATGCACGCACCTGCAAAAAGCCTGTCGTGGCTAGCTGTGTGGCACGATTAGTGGCACAAAACGGTCAAAACCCGCAAGGCCGGAGAAATCGAAATTTGTTTTCTCTAATGAAATCAAAGCGCTATGGCATGATTTCGGGAGAAGTAATGGTGCGGTCGAGAAGACTCGAACTTCCACGGGTTGCCCCACAGCGACCTCAACGCTGCGCGTCTACCAATTCCGCCACGACCGCACGTGGTAGGAGCCGGAACCGACCGGCTCGCGGCGTGTAGCAAATCGTTTCCGGCGAAACAAGTGCGCCGCGAGCAATAATCTCAAGCGATTGGCATAACGGTCCACAGGATTGGAAAACTGGGCCGGAACTGGACGTTTTGCCCGTTTGAGGCCATATGGAAGCAAATGCATGTCGCCCGGAAGTGCAAGGCGGTCTTGGGCTATGGTATGCATGGGCAAAAAGCGACACGCCATGACAGAACGCAGCCAGATCGCCACGTCATTCCTGCCCCTGCCCGGGTCAGCGCCGGTCGAATGGCGCCTCGAGCCCGGCCTCACCGCCTATCCCGACGCGCTTGCCTTCATGGAGGCGCGCGCCGAGGCGATCCGCAGTGGTGCCGCCGGCGAAATGGTCTGGCTGGTCGAACACCCGCCGCTCTACACCGCCGGCACCAGTGCCCGCATCGAGGACCTGATCGAGCCTGACCGCTTTCCGGTCTTTTCGGCAGGACGCGGCGGCGAATACACCTATCATGGGCCGGGCCAGCGGGTTGCCTATGTGATGCTCGACCTGAAGCGGCGCCGCGAGGATGTGCGCGCCTTCGTCGCGGCGCTCGAACAGTGGATCATCGGCACGCTCGCCGCCTTCAATGTGCGCGGCGAACGCCGTGAGGATCGGGTCGGCGTCTGGGTGGTGCGGCCCGATCGCCCCGCACTGCCGGACGGCTCTCCGGCCGAAGACAAGATCGCGGCCATCGGCATCCGGCTGCGGCGCTGGGTGAGCTTTCACGGCATCGCCATCAATGTCGAGCCGGAGCTCTCCCATTTCAGCGGCATCGTGCCGTGTGGCGTCCAGGATCATGGCGTCACCAGCCTCGTCGACCTCGGCCTTCCCGTTGGCATGGCCGACCTCGATCTGGCGCTGAAATCCGCCTTCGAGGATGTCTTCGGCCCGGCCATCGCGTTGCCTGTCAAAGCGGCCCGCAAGGCCGGTTGAGCCTTTCAATCCGGGGCGGCTCAGATGAGCTGCGCCGACGCCCATAACACACCGCAGCCATGGATGACGAATACCGCCAGCAGCGCGCCGGCGATGGCGAAGCGGTCGACGATGCGGATCGGCTCCAGTTCGTGACGCGGCTTTATCCCGCTGCCCACCGTCAGCAGGCTGAGGATCGAAAAGACCGCTCCCGCGACGATCAGGAACCCTGACGAGAAGCCAGCCTGCCGGCCGAGCGCCAGGAAGGCGGACAGCAGGAAGAACGAGGCCAGCGCCAGCACGATCGACCCCGGGCAGATCTGGCGCAGCACCTGGCCGCCGTCGAACTTCCACACCGGCACCAGATTGGCGATGTTGAACAGGGCGGCACAGCCGGCCAGCGCCGCCAGCAGCGCGGCGGCGGCCTTGTGCCCCTCGCCGCCGGCAAACACGCTGGCGGCAATGACGATAGGCACCAGGAAGGCGGAGAACCCCGCCCCCATCAGCGCCACGAAGGCCACCTCGAAACGGCTGTTGTAGGGCCGGCCGCCAATGGCGATGCCGCCGAGCAGCGGGATGAAGATCATCCGTGCCTTGCGGTGGCCCATGAGGCGGAACGCCGCCATGTGGCCGAGTTCGTGCAAGGCCACGACCGACGTCAGGATCGAGGCCAGCGCCAGCCCGCCGAGGTGCAGCCCGAAGAACGGCCACAGGATCAGTGCCGACAGCACGGCGAAACCGACCTGGCTCAGCGGATGCTCGAACCAGCCGCCCTTGCGATACTGCCCGGTGACCGCCCAGCGCTGCAGCTTGGAAAGTTCGCGGCGCATGGCGAAATAACGGAACACCAGGAAGGCGACGCCACGGTAGCGGTCGGTCCGGCCGAGCGTCACCCGCGTGCCGCCGCCTTCCGAAACGAGATCCGTGGTCTCGCTATAATCCTTCCAGAACGAGCCATCGAGAGCGGTGTCCTCGATGACGCGCATTGTGAAGCTGCTGCCTTCGACGACGTTTTCAAGCCTCGACCTGCGCTCGATCGGCTTGCCGTCGCGGCCTTCCCACGACAGCATGATGCGGGCCTCGCCCTCCCCGTCCAACGCCTGCGCCGACAGGATCTCGCCGGACCAGCCGGCATCGCTGCCGAGCGGCCACAGCGCCTGCCAGAGGCGCTGCCGGTCCATGGCGACCACGCGGCTGAACCTGACCGTGCGCAAACCAAGCGGCACGGTAATCAGCAGAAAGATCAGCCCGAGATTGCTGACCACCAGAATGGCGGTGATGATGGGCGACACCTGGACGTTGCTCCTGCCTTGATGGAGAACCCTAACGTCACGGCGGCAAGAAAGGCTTAACGGCGGGGCGGCCTCGCGCCCGCCGGAACTGCGGCGGCGAAAGCCGCCAAATCACATGGCTCCGATCCAGATCGCCATGGAAACGAGAAACGCACTCATGCAAACCAGCGAGACGACATCCTGAACCAGATCGGTCATAACTCTCTCCTGTTGTTGATATGTTCGCAATTTGTTCTAATTTTGTTTCAAAGTCAACGAGCAGAATCCGCCAGCGGCCGGAATCTTCGAGCGATCAAATCGGCAGGGTTAAGAAAAGGTTGACGGCGCGGCACCTATCAACAGGCGGCGCCTGCTTGCACTCAATCTCGGCCGAGACAATAGTGGTAAGCCGTGCGACTACCGAGTGATGGATGTGGGGCAACACAAAGGCGCCAATCAAGCCGATCGCTGGCGAAAGCGCATGAGACAAGGCCGCCGGTGGCGCCTCCCTCGCAACTTTGTAACCTGGCTGCTCATCCTGGCGATGATCGCGATCTCTTCCACCCTGATCGCACTGCATGCTCACTGGCGGTTCTGAGCCCGAGCGACTCTCGAAGAGATCACAATCCCTGACGACAACTATATCCGCGGAAACTCTCGATGGAGGTGTCCAGGGTGGGCTCGCCCCTGCAGCGTGGTGCCCCTAAAGCGGCACCACCTTGCCGTCGGCCAGCGTGACGCGCCTGTCCATGCGCGATGCCAGCTCGTGATTGTGGGTGGCGATCAGCGCGGCGAGGCCCGACTGCCGGACCAGCGCCTCCAGCGCCTCGAAGACGTAAGAGGCGGTAACCGGATCGAGATTGCCGGTCGGCTCGTCTGCCAACAGCACCAGCGGCGCATTGGCGACCGCGCGCGCGATGGCGACGCGCTGCTGCTCGCCGCCCGACAGCTCGGCCGGCCGGTGCGAGGCGCGCTTGCCGATCTGCATGTAGTCGAGCAGCTGCGCGGCGCGCTCCGACGCTTCCTCGCGGCTCAGCCCTTTGATCAGTTGCGGCATCATGATGTTTTCCAGCGCGGAAAACTCCGGCAGCAGATGATGGAACTGGTAGACGAAGCCGACATCGTTGCGGCGGATCGAGGTGCGTTCATCGTCGGACAGCCGCCCGCAGGCCCGGCCGGACAGGATGACGTCACCGGCGTCGGGGCGTTCCAGCAGGCCCGCCGTGTGCAGCAGCGTCGACTTGCCGGTGCCCGACGGCGCCACCAGCGCCACCATCTCGCCGCGCCGCAGCGCAAAATCGGCGCCGTTCAGGATGGTGAGCTTGCGCGGCCCCTGGACATAGTGCCGCTCGACGCTCTTCAGCTCGATAATGACCTCGGCCACTATTCGTACCTCAAGGCTTCGACCGGATCGAGGCGAGCCGCCCGCCATGCTGGAAACACCGTTGCCAGGAAGGACAGGCCGAGCGCCATGATGATGACATAGGTCGTCTCGCGCGGGTCCATCTTTGCCGGCAGCTGGCTGAGGAAGTAGAGTTCGGGGTTGAACAGCACCTTGCCGGTCATCCAGGAGAAGAACTGGCGGATCGATTCGATATTGGTGCAGATGACGACGCCGAGCAGCACGCCGGCGAGCGTGCCGGTGACGCCGATCGCAGCCCCCGTCATCAGGAAGATGCGCAAGATGGCGCCGCGCGAGGCGCCCATGGTGCGCAGGATGGCGATGTCGTGGCCCTTATCCTTCACCAGCATGATCAGGCCGGAAATGATGTTGAGGGCCGCCACCAGCACGATCAGCGTCAGGATCATGAACATGACATTGCGTTCGACCTGTAGGGCGGAAAAGAAGGTCTCGTTGCGCTGGCGCCAGTCGACCATATCGATCGGCCGCTGCGCCGCCGCTTCCACCTGCGGTTTCAGCGCATCGACATCGTCCGGATTGTCTACATAGATCTCGATCGTCTGCGCGCGTCCGTCCATGTTGAAATAGAGCTGCGCCTCGGAGAACGGCATGTAGACGATGGAGGTATCATATTCCGACATGCCGACTTCGAAGATCGCCGAAATCTTGTAACCCTTCATGCGCGGCGTCGTGCCGATCGGCGTCACGTCGCCATCGGGCGAGATCAGCGTGATGGTGTCGCCCAGCGTCAGGCCGAGATTCTCGGCCATGCGCTTGCCGATGGCGACGCCCTCACCGCTGTCAAAATCGGCGAGCGAACCCTGCTTGATGTTGTTGGCGACGATGGCGATCTTGCCGAGATCCTCAGCGCGTATGCCACGCACCAGCGCACCGGTGCCGCCACCGACATTGCCTTGCGCCAGCACCTGGCCGTCGATGAGCGGGATGGCGTATTTGACGCCGGGCACCCCGTTGATGCGGCCGGCGACCTGGGCGTAATCCTCGAGCGGCGAATCGATTGGCTGCACGATCAAATGGCCGTTGACGCCGAGAATCCGCGTCAACAGCTCGGCGCGGAACCCGTTCATCACGGCCATCACCACGATCAGCGTCGCGACGCCCAGCATGATGCCGAGGAAGGAGATCGAGGCGATGACCGAGATCACGGTCTCCTTGCGCCGCGAACGCAGGTAGCGCCATGCGACCGTACGTTCGAAGATGGAAAAGGGACCGGCGCCCGCCGATCTTGCCGCGGCCGCCTCGCTCATGCGGCGGCACCGAAGCGTTTTTTCGCCTCAGCGATCGGCAGCGTCTCGCGCTCGCCGGTCTTGCGATTCTTGATTTCGACCTCGCCAGCGGCGACGCCACGCGGCCCAACGATCACCTGCCAGGGCAGGCCGATCAGGTCGGCGGTGGCGAACTTGCCGCCCGGCCGCTGGTCGGTGTCGTCGTAGAGCACATCCTTGCCGGCGTCGGCAAAGGCGGCATAAAGCTCGTCGCAGACGCGGTCGCAGTCGGCATCGCCCGCCTTCATGTTGATCACGCCGATGTCGAAAGGCGCCACGGCTTCCGGCCAGATGATGCCGTTCTCGTCGTGGCTGGCTTCGATGATCGCGGCGACCAGCCGCGACGGGCCGATGCCGTAGGAGCCACCGGAGACGAAATGATCCTTGCCGTCGGGGCCGGTCACCTTGGCGCCCATGGGCTTGGAATATTTGTCGCCGAAATGAAAGATGTGGCCGACCTCGATGCCCCGCGCCGAGACACGGTCGGCTTCGCCGAGCTTGTCCCACGCCGCTTCGTCATGCATCTCGTCGGTGGCGGCGTAAGGCGTCGTCCACGTCTTGACGATGTCGGCGATCTCGCCGTCATTGGCAAAGTCGGTGTTTTCGCCGGGCACCTGGAGCGACAGATAATCGCGATCGCAATAGACCTGGCTCTCGCCGGTGTCGGCCAGGATGATGAATTCGTGGCTGAGATCGCCGCCGATCG
The DNA here is from genome assembly GCF_006442705.1 of Mesorhizobium sp. B1-1-7. Lineage (NCBI taxonomy): Bacteria > Pseudomonadati > Pseudomonadota > Alphaproteobacteria > Hyphomicrobiales > Phyllobacteriaceae > Mesorhizobium > Mesorhizobium sp. B1-1-7. The sequence goes on from NZ_VFWQ01000021.1 coordinate 75,937, forward strand.
GCCCGGTATCGGCCCGCATCGGGATAGCCTGCAGCCCCATGCGCGTGAAGGTCCTGAGATAGGACACGAACATCCTGTTATAGGCCGCCTTGGCGCCCTCGAAATCGAGGTCGAAGGAATAGGCGTCCTTCATCAGGAATTCGCGCGAGCGCATGACGCCGAAGCGCGGCCGCACCTCGTCACGGAACTTCCACTGGATGTGGTAGAGATTAAGCGGCAGGTCCTTGTAGGACTTGACGTAGGCGCGGACGATTTCGGTGACCACTTCCTCATTGGTCGGACCGTAGAGCATGTCGCGGTCCTGCCGGTCCTTGATGCGCAGCATCTCCTTGCCGTAATCGTCATAGCGGCCGCTTTCGCGCCACAAATCGGCCGACTGGATGGTCGGCATCAGGATTTCCAGCGCGCCGGCGCGATTCTGCTCCTCACGGATAATCTGGCAGACCTTGTCCAGCACCCGCTTGCCGAGCGGCAGCCAGGAAAAACTGCCCTGCCCCTGCTGGCGGATCATGCCGGCACGCAGCATCAGCCGGTGCGAGACGATCTCGGCCTCGCGCGGATTTTCTTTGAGGATAGGCAGGAAATAGCGCGACAAACGCATGGACTGGTCCGTGAATGAGAACGGCCGCACCAGAATCGGCGCGACGCAGGTTTGCTTGCCCCGGCTTCATAGCCATTTCATGGCGGAATGGAAACCCGGCCATAGCCGCACATCAACGCCTTCCGGCCCGGAATCCCTTGGTTCCCGGGTCAGGCCGCGCTGGCAATCGAGCGCGCTGAACCACTTCGGATTTGGCCTCCAATTCTTTGCGCGCGTCAATGCAGAACATGCCGTAAAGGCTCCCTTGGACACTGCTGGTCGTTTCGAAAGCAAAGCATGCCATACTATTGTGCAGTGCAGCACGAGAATGCCTGTTTCGAGGCAAAATTCTTCGTGACATTTTCATTCGGCTTAGGCTAATGTCCCGCGATAACCGAGAGGGCGGAGACAAATCTGCTCTCCTACGCGGTCAAAGTCTTGGGAGGATGCGATCTAGGCGCGGTTACTCGCTGCCGCCGGAAACCGGAAACAGATCGGACGCGTTTAATTGCAAGGCCTCGTGCCTTGCATTTTTTTTGTGCAATCATCTGGTTAGAGCGGCGAGTTGCCAGCTTACATGACCCAGCGTCAGCGCGGGGCGTGGTGGCATTTCAAGCCCATCCGCACCGCTCCGATGTCGGCTAAGCAGCCTTGCCGGGCGATCTACTTCGCTGGGGTCTGGCCGAAATCCGGCACGATGTGCGGGATGTCGTTGAGGCTGTATCCCAGCCCGTGCGTCAGGCCATAGAAAATGCCCATCAGGATCGCCGTGGCGATGGTCGTGCGGATCACGGCGCGCAGCATATGCGGCCCGCGCGGCGCGCTCGGCACGGTGCCCAGCGTCACGTCGTGATCATCGTCCTGCGTCCTCACGCTGAACGGCAGCACGGCGAACAGCACCACCCACCAGGTCGCGAAAAACAGCGCGGTGAACGAAACCCAGCTCATGATTGCTCCAGTTCGATCAGCGTGCCGAAAAAATCCTTCGGGTGCAGGAACAGCACCGGCTTGCCATGCGCACCCAGCTTCGGATTGCCGTCGCCGAGCACGCGGGCGCCGGCGGCCTTGAGCTGGTCACGCGCGGCCAGGATATCGTCGACCTCGTAGCAGAGATGATGCATGCCGCCGGACGGGTTCTTCACCAGGAACGCGGCGATCGGCGAGCCCTCGCCAAGCGGCTCCAGCAATTCGATCTTGGTGTTGCCGACATTGACGAACACCACGGTAACGCCATGCTCCGGCAGCGCCTGCGGCTCGCTCACTGCGGCGCCAAGCGTATTGTGGTAAGCAGCAATTGCCGCCGCCAGATCCGGCACCGCGAGCGCGACATGGTTCAGCCGTCCGAGCATGTGCGAGCGATCACTCCTCTTTCCAGTGACTGCGTCATACGTCAAATCGACTGATATCAATAGCCATTCACGAGGCGCGCACTGTCGCACTTCGATGATCATTCTTCCAAATCACGATCGAGGCTGTTCCGATCGCCAGCCGCAAAGTACAAACGGCAATGTCCGATATCCGCCCTGCCCGCGCCCGCATCTTTCCTTTCGATCTTGGGTCATTCAAAGTTGCCGCCTTGCTCGATGCCGTCGATGTCCGCGACAACCTCGCATCGGCCTTCGCAGCTGGACAATCGCCAGGCGCGGCGCTCAAGCTCATGGCCTCGAACTTCATTGACCAGGACCGATACGAGCATTGTTTCATCCCGACGCTCGTCGACACCGGTTCCGAAAAGATCCTTTTCGACACCGGATGCGGAGACGAGGACAGTTCACTCCTCGACTGTTTGCAAGACCTTGGGCTCGGGGCGGACGACATTGATGTGGTGGTCATCACGCACGGCCACCCGGATCATATCGGCGGGCTCGTCAGGAATGGCGAACCCGTTTTCCGTCGAGCACGCTATGTGTTCGGCGCGGCCGAATTCGCTTTCTGGACCGAGGCAACAGCGGTCCGCGAGGCCAGATTGGCCAACCGTGATCTGTTCAGGCAGATTTGCACCGGGCTGGCCGACCAGGCAACATTCCTAGCACCCGGAGATGAGGTGCTGCCCGGCGTCACTGCAATCGACGCCGCCGGTCACTCCCCCGGCCTCCTGGCATTTCTCGTCGAAAGCGGCGGCCAGCGATTGCTGATCTGGTCCGACGCCTTCCTGCACTATGTCGTGTCTGTCCAGCAGCCGGATTGGCATGCCGATTTCGATGATGACAAGCAACAGGCGGTCGAGACGCGCAAGCGGCTGCTGAAGATGGCCGCGGATCAGCGCCTGCTGGTCGCTGGCCACCACATGCCATTTCCAGGCCTGGGTTACATCGAATCGGCGAACGGTTCTTTTCGCTGGCTTCCGGTCAGCTATCAGCTCAACGTGTAGCTGCCATTTTCACCTTGTGACGAACACCGTCACCAGCGGCTTCTTGCCCCAGGCCTCGTTGGCGGCGCCGCGCACCGCGCGCCGTACCGCCTCCTGCACCAGGTCGAGGTCCTTTCGGCGCTGGCGGGGGATCGAATCCACCGCGCCGACGGCCGCATCGATCATCAGGTCTTCCAGCGTCTCGCCACGGGCATCGGCCTCGGCGACCCCGATGGCGACCAGGTCGGGATCGCCGGCCAGTTCATATTTGTCGTCGAGCACGACATTGACCGCGACATGGCCGGCAAAGGACAATTTGCGCCGGTCGCGAATGCCCATCGCCTGGTCGGTGCCGATCAAATTGCCGTCCTTGTAGATGCGGCCGAACGGCACCTGATCGATGATCGTGGCGGGACCGGGAGCGAGCCGCAGCATGTCGCCGTCGCGCACCTGCGCCACCTGGCCGATGCCGGAGGTCGACATCAGCGATCCCTGCGCCACCAGATGCGCGGCCTCGCCATGCACGGGAACGCCGATCTGCGGGCGCACCCATTCATACATCTTGCGCAGTTCGCTGCGGCGGGGATGGCCCGAGACATGCACCAGCGCGTCGCCGTCCTCGATGATCTTGATGCCGAGATCGATGAGGCGGTTCTTGATCTCGAGAATCGCCTTTTCGTTGCCGGGAATGGTGCGCGAGGAAAACACCACCGTGTCGCCCGCCGTCAGCGATACCGATTTCATCTCGTCGCGTGACAGCTTGGCAAGGGCTGCCAGCGGCTCGCCCTGGCTGCCGGTGCAGATGATGACCAGGTTTTCGCGCGGGATGAAGCCGAAATCCTCCTCGGCAATGAACTCCGGCAGGCCGTCCATGTAGCCGAGCTCGCCGGCCACATCGATGACGCGCTTCAGCGAGCGGCCGAGCACCAGGCACTGGCGGCCGGCATCGCGTGCGGCTCTGGCGATAGAGACGATGCGCCCGACATTGGAGGAGAATGTGGTGACGGCGACGCGGCCCTTGGCGGCCTGGATGACGCCCTTGAGACCCTCGCCCACTGCGACTTCCGAAGGCGACTCGCCTTCGCGCAGCGCGTTGGTCGAATCGCAGATCAGCGCCAGCACGCCCTTGTCGCCATAGGCACGGAAGCGCGCTTCGTCGGTCTTCGGCCCGATCGTCGGTTCCGGGTCGATCTTCCAGTCGCCGGTGTGGATGACGGTGCCGGCCGGCGAGGTGATCGCCAGCGACATCGGCTCGGGAATCGAGTGTGCCACCGGAATGGCCTCGATCTCGAACGGGCCGACGGTGAACTTCTCGCCCGCCCGGTAGATCGTCAGCGGGATTTTCGGTGCACCTTGTTCGCCTTGCCGCTTGGCTTCCAGCAGCCCGGCACTGAACGGCGTCATCCATACCGGCGCCTTCAGCTTCGGCCAGGTGTCGAGCAGCGCGCCGTAATGGTCCTCATGCGCATGGGTGATGATGATACCGCGCAGGTTGGCGAGGTTCTCCTCGATGAAGCGCGTGTCGGGCAGGATCAGGTCGACGCCCGGATGCGCCGCATCGGGAAAGGTGACGCCGACATCGATGATGATCCATTCGCGCGCGCTCGGCGGGCCATAGCCGTAGAGGGCGAAGTTCATGCCGATCTCGCCAACGCCGCCGAGCGGCACGAAGACGAGTTCGGCGTTTTCCGCTTTCGCCATGATTTTTCCCTTCCTGGCCCTCAGGCCAAGCCGTTGAAGCAATTCCAGGAAAAGTGTGTAACGGCTTTCCCACCGGAATTGCGTAAAAACAAAACTATACCCGCGCGGATGCGACCGCGCCGAAATGCACATCGCCGGCGGCGATCGTCAAAACAGACCCGTCATCGTCGCGGATCACGAAACGGCAGTCCTCGTCAATGGTCTCGAACACGCCACGCACCACATTACCGTCAATTCTGACAGCAACCTCACCGCCAAGGCCCGCCGCGCGTGCCAGCCAGCGCCGCCGGATGGCGGCAAGGCCGCGCCCTTCATCCCAAAGCCGGGCATTCTCGCTCCAGGCATCCGACAGCGCCAGGAACAGCGTTTCGGCATCGCATGCCGCGCCCAATGCGTGAAGCGATGTCGCGGGATACGGCAAATCCTGCGGATGCGCCACAACATTGACGCCGATGCCGACCGCGACCGCGAAACGCCCGCCGTCCAACACAGCGGATTCCAGCAGGATGCCGGCAAGCTTGGCGCCGGAGGCCAGCACATCGTTCGGCCATTTCAGCTCGAAACGGTTTTGGCCCTGGCTGGCGCCGTCGAGGCCGATGGCGATGCGGCCCTTCGGCACCACGGCGTCGAGCGCATCGGCAAGCGCTAGGCCGGCAACGAAGCCGAGTGTCGCGGCAAGGCGAAGTTCGCCGCCGGTGAGGACGAGCAATGTCGCCGCCAGATTGCCTTCCGGCGTCGCCCAGACGCGGCCACGCCGCCCGCGCCCGCTTTCCTGCCTCTTGGAAACGACCCACAGCCTGCCTGGGTCGCCTGCCCGGGCATGATCCAGCGCCAACGCGTTGGTGGAGCCGACGCTGTCATGCGCCTCGAGCCGGAAGCCTTCCGACGCCGAGGTTGGAGCCAGCCGAAATACCATGCCGTCTAGAAGAACGTCTTGGCGGCGGCTTCGGCATAGGTGCCGATCGGCCCGCCGATCAGCACATAGAACAGCACGAAGGCACCGCAGACGCCGAGCACGACGCGCAATTCCGTGGCCATCGGCACGAAACCACCGACCGGTTCGTCGAACCACATGATCTTGATGATGCGCAGATAGTAATAGGCGCCCACCACCGAGGCCAGCACGCCGATGATCGCCAGCGCATAGAGGTTGGCGTTGATGGCGGCGAGGAAGACATACCACTTCCCCCAGAAGCCGGCGAGCGGCGGGATGCCGGCCAGCGAGAACATCAGGATGGTCAGGATCGTCGCCATGATAGGATTGGTCGACGACAGGCCGGCCAGGTCGCTGATCTGCTCGACATTGCCTTCCTTGCGCCGCATGGCGAGAATGAAGGCGAAGGTGCCGAGCGTCATCACCAGGTAGATCAGCATGTAGATGGCGACGCCGCGCACGCCGGCCTGGCTGTTGGCGGCAAGGCCGACCAGCGCGTAGCCCATATGGCCGATCGAGGAATAGGCCATCAGGCGCTTGATGTTGGTCTGGCCGATGGCGGCAAAGGCGCCGAGCGCCATGGAGGCGATCGAGATGAAGACGATGATCTGCTGCCAGTCGGCGGCGATCGGCTTGAACGCACCCATGGTGACGCGCACGATCAGCGCCATTGCCGCCATTTTCGGCGCTGCCGCGAGGAAAGCGGTCACCGGTGTCGGCGCGCCCTCATAGACGTCCGGCGTCCACATGTGGAACGGCACCGCCGAGATCTTGAAGGCAAGGCCGGCCAGCACGAAGACGAGCCCGACGACGAGGCCAAGCTGGCGCTCGCCGCCGCCGAGTGCGGTCGCGATCTCCTGGAAGCCGGTGTTGCCGGTGTAGCCGTAGACCAGCGAGATGCCATAGAGCAGCATGCCCGACGACAGCGCGCCGAGCACGAAGTACTTCAGGCCGGCCTCGGTCGAACGCAGATTGTCGCGGTTGATCGCCGCCAGCACGTAGATCGCCAGCGACTGCAGTTCGAGGCCGAGATAGAGCCCGATCATGCCGTTGGCCGAGATCATCAGCATCATGCCCAGGGTGCAAAGCAGGATCAGCACCGGATATTCGAACTTGTCGAAACGCTCCGCCTTGGCAAAGCGCATCGACATCACCAGCGTCACCGCCGAGCCGACCAGCGCCAGCACCTTCATGAAGCGGGCGAAGGAATCCTGGACGAAGGCGTTGCCGTAGGCGCTGCCCTGCCCCGTGGAAAAGATCAGCCAGGCGCCGGATATCACCAGCACGGCGACGGCAAGGCCGGTCACCGTGTTGGCGGTGTTGGCGCGCGAATAGGCCCCGACCATCAGCAGCGCGAGCGCGCCGATGGCAAGGATCAGCTCGGGCGTCGAGAGCGACAGGCTGGAGAGAAGGTCCGGCGTCATGGTTCGCAAAACCTCTGGTCAGTTCGCCGCCGCGGTCTGCGCGGCGCCGATGGATGCGGTGACATTGGTGACGAGCGACTTGACCGATTGGGCCGTCGCGTCGAAGACCGGAGCGGGATAGACGCCGAAGAAGATGACCAGCACCACCAACGGGTAGATGATGGCCTTCTCGCGCGGCGACAGGTCGAGCAGCCCCTTCAGGCTATCCTTGGTCAGCGCGCCGAAGATCACCCGGCGGTAGAGCCAGAGCGCGTAGGCGGCCGACAGGATGACGCCGGTGGCGGCGAAGAACGCGACCCAGGTGTTGACCCGGAACACGCCCAGCATGGTCAGGAACTCGCCGACGAAGCCTGACGTGCCGGGCAGGCCGACATTGGCCATGGTGAAGACCATGAACACGGTGGCGTATTTCGGCATGTTGTTGACGAGGCCGCCATAGGCATCGATTTCGCGTGTGTGCATGCGGTCGTAGATGACACCGACGCACAGGAACAGCGCGCCCGAAACGAGGCCGTGGCTGAGCATCTGGAAGATTGCGCCCTGCACGCCCTCCTGGTTCATGGCGAAGATGCCCATCGTGACGAAGCCCATATGGGCGACCGACGAATAGGCGATCAGCTTCTTCATGTCCTCCTGCATCAGCGCCACCAGCGAGGTGTAGATGATGGCGACGACGGAGAGCGTGAACACCAGCGGCGCGAACATCTCGGACGCCAGCGGGAACATCGGCAAGGAGAAGCGCAGGAAACCGTACCCGCCCATCTTCAAGAGGATGGCGGCCAGGATGACCGAGCCGGCCGTCGGCGCCTCGACGTGCGCGTCCGGCAGCCAGGTGTGCACCGGCCACATCGGCATCTTCACCGCGAAGGAGGCGAAGAAGGCGAGCCATAGCCAAGTCTGCATGTTGGCCGGGAAGCTGTGCGTCAGAAGGGTCGGAATGTCGGTCGTGCCAGACTGGTAGAACATCGCCATGATGGCGAGCAGCATCAGCACCGAGCCGGCGAGCGTGTAGAGGAAGAACTTGAACGAGGCGTAGACGCGCCGCTTGCCGCCCCAGACGCCGATGATGATGAACATCGGGATCAGGCCGGCTTCGAAGAAGACGTAGAACAGCACGATATCGAGCGCGCAGAACACGCCGATCATCAGCGTCTCGAGCAGCAGGAAGGCGATCATGTAGGCCTTGACGCGCTTCTCGATCGATTCCCACGACGCCAGGATGCAAAGCGGCATCAGGAACGTCGTCAGGATGACGAACAGCATGGAAATGCCGTCGACACCCATATGGTAGGAGATGCCGGAATCGAGCCAGGCGGCCTTCTCGACGAATTGGAAGCCGGCCTGCGAATTGTCGAAGCCGGTCCAGATGAACAGCGAGATGATGAACGTGAACGTCGTCGTCAACAGCGCGATGGCGCGGATGTTGCGACGTGCGTTCTCGCTGTCATCATTGATGAACAGGATCAGCAGCACACCAACCAGCGGCAGGAAGGTGACCAGCGAGAGGATTGGCCAGGCGGTCATCAGAGCATCATCCAGGTGACGAATGCGGCAACGCCGATCAGCATGGCGAAGGCATAGTGATAGAGGTAGCCGGTCTGCAGCTTGACGACGCGGTTGGTGACGTCGACGACGCGCGCCGAAATGCCATCCGGCCCAAGCCCGTCGATGATGGTGCCATCGCCGGTCTTCCACAGGAAGGAACCAAGGCGCTTGGCCGGCCGCACGAACAGGAAGTCGTAGAGCTCGTCGAAGTACCACTTGTTGAGCAGGAAGGCGTAGAGCCCGCGATGCTGGGCGGCCAGATTGACGGGCATTTCCGGCGAGCGGATGTAGAATTTCCAGGCCAGCGCCAAGCCGATCAGCATGGCGATGAAGGGCGACAGCTCGACCCACAGCGGCAGCTCATGGATTTCGTGCAGGATGTTGTTGTCCGGCAGCGTGAACAGCGACGCCTTCCAGAACTCGGCATAGCCTTCGCCGATAAAGGAATTGTGGAAGATGATGCCGGCAAACAGCGCGCCGGCGGCCAGGATGAACAGCGGCACCAACATCACCGGCGGCGATTCATGGACATGGTGCATCACCTCGTGGCTCGCCCGCGGCTTGCCGTGGAAGGTCATGAAGATCAGCCGCCAGGAGTAGAAGGAGGTGAAGCCGGCGGCGATGACCAGCAGCACGAAGGCAAGGCCGGCGACCGAATTGTGGCTGGCAAAGGCGGTCTCGATGATGGCGTCCTTGGAGAAGAAGCCAGCGGTGCCGATGACGGTCACCGGGATGCCGACGCCGGTCAGCGCCAGCGTGCCGATCACCATCATCCAGTAGGTGGTCGGGATCAGCTTTCTCAAGCCACCCATCTTGCGCATGTCCTGCTCGTCGGAGACGGCATGGATGACCGAACCGGAGCCGAGGAACAGCAACGCCTTGAAGAAGGCGTGTGTGAACAGGTGGAAGATCGCGGCGCCATAGGCGCCGACGCCGAGCGCCACGAACATGTAGCCGAGCTGCGAACAGGTCGAATAGGCGATGACCCGCTTGATGTCGTTCTGGACGAGACCGACGGTCGCCGCGAAGAAGGCGGTGAAGGCGCCGATGAAGGTCACCACCGTCAGCGCCGAATGCGACAGCTCGAACAGCGGCGACAGCCGCGCCAGCATGAACACGCCGGCCGTCACCATGGTGGCGGCATGGATGAGCGCCGAGACCGGTGTCGGGCCTTCCATGGCGTCCGGCAGCCAGGTGTGCAGCGGCACCTGCGCCGACTTGCCCATGGCGCCCATGAACAGGAGCAGGCAGACGACGGTCATTGCCGCCTGCTTGTCGAGCGCATGGCCGAGGAAGGTGAGCACGGCCGCTCCTTGCGGCGCGCCTTCAGCGGGGACGAAGGTCGCCGCATTGGCGAAGATGGTGCCAAGGTTGACCGAGCCGAACAGCACGAACACGCCGAAGATGCCGAGCGCGAAACCGAAATCGCCGACGCGGTTGACGACAAAGGCCTTGATGGCGGCGGCATTGGCCGACGGCTTCTTGTACCAGAAGCCGATCAGCAGGTAGGACGCCAGCCCCACCCCTTCCCAGCCGAAGAACATCTGCACGAGGTTGTCGGCGGTCACCAGCATCAGCATGGCGAAGGTGAACAGCGACAGGTAGGCGAAGAAGCGCGGCCGGTTCGGATCGTGGTGCATGTAGCCGATCGAATAGATGTGAACCAGCGCCGACACGGTGTTGACCACCACCAGCATCACCACCGTCAGCGTGTCGATGCGCAGCGCCCAGGATACGTCGAGGCCGCCGGACTGGATCCAGTGCAGCACCGGCACGGTGAACACCTCGCCATGGCCGAAGCCGACGCTGAAGAAGGCGACCCACGACAGCACGGCCGAAATCACGAGGAAGCCGGAGGTGATGTATTCGGACGCCTTGGCGCCGAGCGACGTGCCGAACAGGCCGACGATCAGGAAGCCGAGCAGTGGAAGGAAGACGATGGCCTGATACATGGTGATTCCGTCAACCCTTCATCATGTTCACGTCTTCGACCGCGATCGAGCCGCGGTTGCGGAAGAAGACGACGAGAATGGCAAGTCCGATGGCGGCTTCGGCCGCTGCGACCGTCAGCACGAACAGCGCGAACACCTGGCCGACCAGATCGCCGAGAGCCGCCGAAAAGGCGACGAAGTTGATGTTGACCGCGAGCAGGATCAGTTCGACCGACATCAGGATGACGATGATGTTGCGGCGGTTCAGGAAGATGCCGAACACGCCGAGCGTGAACAGGATCGCCGATACGGTCAGATAATGTGCGATGCCGACGACCATTTCAGACTCCTTCGCCCGACTTGACCTTGCGGATTTCCATGCCGGTCGCCGGCGTGCGGCCGACCTGGGCTGCGATCGACTGCCGCTTGACCCCTTCCTTGTGGCGCAGCGTCAGCACGATGGCGCCGATCATGGCAACCAGCAGGATGAGGCCCGAAATCTGGAAGTAGTAGAGGTAGTCGGTGTAGAGGATGTCGCCGAGCGCGGCCGTGTTCGAACGCGCCGCGAGATCGGGAATCGGCTTGGCGACCGTCGAGGCGAGCTGCGGCGCGAAGGTGTAGCCGCCCAGCACCACGATCAGTTCCGCCGCCAGGATCAGCCCGACCAGCGCGCCGATCGGTGCGTATTGCAGGGCGCCTTCCTTCATCTCGGCGAAGTCGACGTCGAGCATCATGACGACGAACAGGAACAGCACCATCACCGCGCCGACATAGACGACGAGCAGGATCATTGCCAGGAACTCGGCGCCGGTCAGCATGAAGAGGCCGGCGGCGTTGAAGAAGGTCAGGATCAGGAACAGCACCGAATGCACGGGGTTGCGCGACGAAATGACCATGAACGCCGATGCCACCGCGACAAAGGCGAAGAGGTAGAAAAAGGCCGCCTCTAGTCCACTCAGCATTGGGGATCCCCCGGGTTCCTATCCGAAACAGGACAACCGTCCTGTTCGATTTTTGCCGCCGCCTCCGGCCGCAAGTTTCGTTGTGTCCTATCGCATGTTCCGATCGGGTTGAAAGGCCCGATCGACAGAAACATGCGACACTCTTTTAATCCGGAGGATGATCTGGTCCGAAAAGTCCGCAACTTTTCGGGATCATCCTTTGGACGAGGCCCCTCGCCCCGTCCACGCGTCGATATCAGCGGTAGGGCGAGTCCAGCGAGATGTTGCGCGCCAGTTCGCGCTCCCACCGGTCGCCATTCGCCAACAGCCTGTCCTTGTCGTAGTAGAGTTCCTCGCGCGTCTCCGTCGCGAACTCGAAATTCGGCCCCTCGACGATGGCGTCGACCGGGCAGGCTTCCTGGCAAAAGCCGCAATAGATGCACTTCACCATGTCGATGTCGTAACGCACGGTGCGGCGCGTGCCGTCATTGCGGCGCGGGCCGGCCTCGATGGTGATCGCCTGCGCCGGGCAGATCGCCTCGCACAGCTTGCAGGCGATGCAGCGTTCCTCGCCATTGGGATAGCGGCGCAAGGCATGCTCGCCCCGGAAGCGCGGGCTCACCGGCCCCTTCTCGTGCGGATAGTTGATCGTCTCCTTCGGCGCGAAGAACTGGCGCATCGACAGGAAAAAGGCGCTGACGAAATCCTGCAGCAGCAGCGATTTTGCGGCTTGAGTTAGTGCACCCATTCGCCACTCCCAAAGAAATACAGCGCAAGAAAGGCGCCTACGAGGCCATACAAAACAACACCTAAATGCGGATAGTCTGCCAAGCTGACGTTACGCAGCAGAACCTCGCGCATCTGCCTTTCCCCGACGGAAAGAGGCACACCATTCCATTTGGTATGCTTGGAGAAGTTCGGCGAGGATGGCGGGGCCTTGCGTAACCCAAGCCACGCCAGCAGAACACCCAAAGCGGCCCCAACTGCCAGGATCGCGAAATTAGACATCACGCCATCCCCGTGAACTTGAGGAAGGCGGCGACGATCACGACCATCGCGAGCGAAATCGGCAGGAACACCTTCCAGCCCAATCGCATCAGCTGGTCGTAGCGGTAGCGCGGCACGAAGGCCTTGACCATGGAGATGCCGAAGAACACGAAACAGACCTTCAGCACAAACCAAATGACGCCGGGCACCCAGGTGAAGGGCGCGAAGTCGAAGGGCGGCAGCCAGCCGCCGAGGAACAGGATGGTGGCCAGCGCGCACATCAGCACGATCGCGACATATTCGCCGAGGAAGAACAGCAGGAACGGCGTCGACGAATACTCGACCATGTGGCCGGCGACCAACTCCGATTCGGCTTCGACCAGGTCGAAGGGCGGCCGGTTCGTCTCGGCCAGCGCCGAGATGAAGAAGATGATGAACATCGGGAACAGCGCCAGCCAGTTCCAGTCGAGGAAGGTGTTGGGCAAGCCAAGCCGCGTGCCAATTCCACCCTGCTGCGACAGCACGATATCGCTGAGGTTGAGCGATCCGGCGGTGAGCAGCACCGTGACGATCACGAAGCCGATCGAGACCTCGTAGGACACCATCTGAGCCGCCGAGCGCAGCGCGCCGAGGAACGGATATTTCGAGTTCGACGCCCAGCCGCCCATGATCACGCCGTAGACCTCGAGCGAGGAGATGGCGAAGACATAGAGGATGCCGACATTGACGTTGGCGATCGCCCAGCCCTGGCTGACGGGAATGACCGCCCAGGCCGAGATCGCCAGCACCGCCGACACCAGCGGCGCCAGGAGGAACACGCCCTTGTTGGCGCCTGACGGGATGACCGGTTCCTTAAAGACGAACTTCAACAGGTCGGCGAAGGCCTGCAGCGTGCCCCAGGGGCCGACGACGTTCGGCCCGCGACGCAACTGCACCGCTGCCCAGATCTTGCGGTCAGCATAGAGGATGTAGGCGACGAAGATCAGCAGCACGACGATCAGCACCACTGATTTCAGCAGGATCAGCAGCGCCGGCAGCACGTAGAAGGAGAAGAAGGTGTCCATGCTTATTCCGCCGCCTGCTTGAAGCCGCTCTTGGCCAGTGCCGAGCATTCCGCCATCACGGCGGACGCCCGCGCGATCGGGTTGGTCAGGTAGAAATCCTTGACCGGCGAGGTGAAGGCGCCCTTGTTCAGCCGCCCGCCGAGCTTCGCCACCCCGGCGATGTCCTCGGCATTGCCGGCCGCGACCTGGTCGATGCGGGCCAGATGCGGGTATTCGCCATAGAGCTTGGCGCGCAGTTGCGGCAGCGAATCGAACGGCAACTTCTTGCCCAGCACGTCCGACAGCGCCCGCAGGATCGCCCAGTCCTCGCGCGCATCGCCCGGCGCGAAGCCGGCGCGGTTGGTCTGCTGCACGCGCCCTTCCGTGTTGACATAGGTGCCCGACTTTTCGGTGTAGGCGGCCGCCGGCAGGATGACATTGGCGCGGTGCGCGCCGGCGTCGCCATGGGTGCCGATATAGACGACGAAGGCGCCGCCGGTCTTGCTCATGTCGATCTCGTCGGCGCCGAGCAGGAACAGCACGTCCGTCTCGCCGAGCATGCCGGCGACGTTCTTGCCGCCCTCGCCCGGCACGAAGCCGAGATCCAGGCCGCCAACGCGCCCAGCCGCATTGTGCAGCACGGCAAAGCCGTTCCAGTCGGCCCGTGCGGCGTTCACCGCGGTGGCGAGCTTGGCTGCCTGGCCGAGCACGGCAGCACCGTCCGCGCGTGCCAATGCGCCCTGGCCGATGATGATCAGTGGGTGCGTGGCCTTCTTCAGCGTCTGGAAGAACTTGCCATTGCCGTCAGCCAGATCCTTCAGCGAATCCGGACCGGCACCGAGCAGTTCGTACTCGTAGCGGGTGTCGCCGATATCGCCGATGACGCCGACCGGCAGATTGCCGACCCGCCAGCGCTTACGGATGCGGGCATTCAGCACCGAGGCCTCGAAGCGCGGATTGGCGCCGATGATCAGCACCGCATCGGCCTGCTCGATGCCTTCGATGGTCGGGTTGAAGATGTAGCTGGCACGGCCGAGCGCCGGGTCGAGCGCGGCGCCATCCTGGCGGCAATCGGTGTTCCTGGAGCCGAGCGAAGCCATCAGCAGCTTCAGCGCGTAGATTTCCTCGACCGCGGCCAGATCGCCCGCGATGGCGCCGATCTTCTCGGGCGTCGTCTTCGACACAGCGTCCTTGATAGCGGCGAACGCGTCGGCCCAGCTTGCCGGAACCAGCTTTCCGTCTTTTCGCACATAGGGCCGGTCGAGACGCTGCGTGCGCAGGCCGTCCCAGATGAAGCGGGTCTTGTCGGAGATCCACTCCTCGTTCACCTGCTCGTTGACGCGCGGCAGGATGCGCATCACCTCGCGGCCTCTGCTATCGACTCGGATCGCCGAGCCGACGGCATCCATCACATCGATGGATTCGGTCTTGGTCAGCTCCCACGGCCGCGCCTGGAAGGCGAACGGCTTGGACGTCAGCGCGCCGACGGGGCAGAGATCGATGACATTGCCCTGCAGCTCCGATGTCATCGCGCTTTCGAGATAGGTGGTGATCTCGGCATCCTCGCCACGGCCGATCAGGCCGAGTTCGGAAATGCCGGCGACTTCGGTGGTGAAGCGGACGCAGCGCGTGCAGTGGATGCAGCGGTTCATCACCGTCTTGACCAGCGGGCCGATATATTTGTCTTCGACCGCGCGTTTGTTCTCGTGATAGCGCGAGGAATCGACGCCGAAGGCCATCGCCTGGTCCTGCAGGTCGCATTCGCCGCCCTGGTCGCAGATCGGGCAGTCGAGCGGATGGTTGATCAGCAGGAACTCCATCACGCCTTCCCGGGCCTTCTTGACCATCGGCGTGTTGGTGAAGATCTCCGGCGGCTCGCCATTGGGGCCCGGGCGCAGGTCGCGCACGCCCATGGCGCAGGAGGCCTGCGGCTTGGGCGGCCCGCCCTTGACCTCGATCAGGCACATACGGCAGTTGCCAGCGATCGACAGCCGCTCGTGGAAGCAGAAGCGCGGCACTTCCGCGCCCGCGTCTTCCGCCGCCTGCAGCAGCGTATAGTGGTCGGGTACAGTGATCTCTTTCCCGTCGACCTTGAGCTTTGCCATTCGCCTCAAACCCCTGCGGATTTCCCGCAATCTAATTTCCCGGGCGCGACAGACGCAGCGCCCGACATTTCATTCACTTCTTCGCGGACAGCACAGTTGCCTGGGCAGTCCAATCGTCACGGCCGATGCGGCCGTTGAACGACAGATAGTCGTCGACCCAGGCGATCTCCTGTGGCGACCAGGCCGCGATCTGGGCATACGTCCAGATGCCGAGCCCGTTCAGAACTTTCTCGAGCTTCGGCCCGATGCCCGATATCGCTTTCAAGTCCGACGGCTTCGCCGGCTTGTCCATGGCCTTGGGCTGGCGGAAATCCTCGGGCAACAATGCGTCGGGGACGTCGCCCGTTGCCGGGCCGGCACTGGCCACCGGCGCCGCGGTGGCGGCTTCCTTGGCGGCAATGTTGGTGACTTCCTGCGCGAAGGACTGCGCCTCGGCAATCATGGTCTTCGCCGTCGCCCGCGCCTTGGTGGACGAAGAGTTCGCGTCCTCGAATCCTTCGACGCGCGTCTCGAAATCCTCGATCAGCGGCTGCATGAGGCGCTGTGATGCCTCGGCGGCCCCCGAAAGCGCGCCCAGCCAGACGCCGAACGCGTGGTTGGCGAGCCCGAGGCTCAAGGCCGACATCGCAGCGGCACCCGCGACAGGATGCGCGAAAAGGTTGACGGCGCTGGCCATCTCCTTCGGCATCATCCTGGTCAGGTCCTGGTTCATCTTCTCGATCTGGTCCAAATTGGGCATCAATGGGTACGAATACGGCGCCATAGAAAGTTCTCCTGGTCGTTTCTTCGTTCGCCCCGCCCCGTTCGTCTCGTCCCGGGCTTTCGCCCGCGGTCACAAATTTATTCCGCAGCCACCATCACCGGCTCAGCCCGGTGCGCGTTGCGGGAAAACTCGTCGATGCGCCGCTCCACCTCGCCGCGGAAATGCCGCATCAGGCCCTGGATCGGCCATGCCGCCGCGTCGCCCAGTGCGCAGATCGTGTGGCCCTCGACCTGCTTGGTGACGTCGAGCAGCATATCGATCTCGCGCTTCTGCGCCTCGCCGCGCACCAGCCGCTCCATCACCCGCCACATCCAGCCGGTGCCTTCGCGGCACGGCGTGCACTGGCCGCAGCTCTCATGCTTGTAGAAATAGGACAACCGCGCGATCGCTTTCACCACATCGGTCGACTTGTCCATGACGATGACGGCCGCCGTGCCGAGACCGGACTTCAGGTCGCGCAGCGCGTCGAAATCCATCGGCGTGTCGATGATCTGCTCGGCCGGCACCAGCGGCACCGAGGCGCCGCCCGGGATGACCGCCAAGAGATTGTCCCAGCCGCCGCGAATACCGCCGCAATGCGTCTCGATCAGTTCGCGGAACGGGATCGACATCGCCTCTTCGACAGTGCACGGATTGTTGACGTGGCCGGAGATGCAGAACAGCTTGGTGCCGACATTGTTGGGCCGGCCGAAGGACGAGAACCAGGCCGCGCCGCGGCGCAGGATGGTCGGCGCCACCGCGATCGACTCGACATTGTTGACGGTCGTCGGACAGCCATAGAGGCCGACATTGGCGGGGAATGGCGGCTTCAGCCTGGGCTGGCCCTTCTTGCCTTCGAGGCTTTCGAGGAGTGCTGTCTCCTCGCCGCATATATAGGCGCCGGCGCCGTGGTGCATGTAGATGTCGAAATCGTAGCCCGACGTGTTGTTCTTGCCGATCAGCTTGGCCTCATAGGCCTCGTCGATGGCGCGCTGCAGCGCCTCGCGTTCCCTGATGAACTCGCCGCGTACGTAGATATAGGCGGCGACCGCCCCCATGGCGAAGCCGGCGATGAAGGAGCCCTCGACCAGCGTGTGCGGATCGTTGCGCAGGATGTCTCGGTCCTTGCAGGTGCCGGGCTCGGATTCATCGGCATTGACGACGAGATAGCTCGGCCGGCCGTCGCTCTGCTTGGGCATGAACGACCATTTCAAGCCGGTCGGGAAGCCGGCGCCGCCACGGCCGCGCAGGCCCGACGCCTTCATCTCGTTGACGATCCACTCGCGCCCCTTGGCGATGATGCCGGGCGTGTTGTCCCAGGCGCCGCGCGCCATCGCGCCGGCCAGCGACTTGTCGAACAGGCCGTAGATGTTGTTGAAGATGCGGTCTTTGTCCTGAAGCATTTTTCGTCCCTCAGACCGGCTTCTTGCCGAAAACGCGGATGTATTCGGCGACACCGCCCTTGGCGAGCGCCTTGGCCTGCTTGACCCAGTCATCGCGGTCGATGCGGCCTTGGAAGGAAAGATAGCCGTCGACCCACTCGCGCTCGGCCTTCTTCCACGACGCGACCTGCGCGAAGGTGAAGATGCCCAGCGTATGCAGGATGCCCTCGATCTTCGGACCGACGCCGGAGATCAGCTTGAGGTCGTCGACCGCGGCCGGCCTGTCGATGCCCGCCGGACGGTTCTTGTCCTCAAGCGATGGCTTTGCCGGCTTTGCCATGGGCACCTTGGCCTCCGGCGCCTTGAAGGCGGTGACCGGCTCGGCCTTGGCGATCGGCCCACTGCGCTGCTTGGAAACCTTCTCGACCTCGGGGGCCGCCTTGTTGGCATTGACGGCCGAATGCCGAGGCGCCGAAACGCTCGCCGCCTTCTCCGCCGCCGGCGCCACCTTGGTCTTCGAGGGTGTCTTCAATGCCGGGCTGGTCTCGGCCGCATCGGTCTTCGGCTTGCTGGCATTGGACGGCGCGACAGGGGCGGTGGCGGGTGCCGGAACCGGCGCCGCGATGATCGCGTCGGGCGCCGCCTTGGCGGCCTTTGCGGCCTCCCGGGCTTCCCGGTCGCGGGTCGACTTGAGGATCGCCTTTTCGCTCTTCAGCGTGGTGAGGCCAGAGGCCGGCTCCGAGCCGGCGCGGCCGTTCTGCGGTCCCGGCGCCACCGAGGCGCCCTTGCCCGCATCATAGAGATCGATGATTTCGGCCAGCCTTTCGGGTGTCAGGTCCTCGAACGTGTCCTTGAAGACCATGACCATCGGCGCGTTGACGCAGGCGCCGAGGCACTCGACCTCCTCCCACGACAAGGTGCCCTTGTCGTTGGTGTGGAACTGGTCGTGATGGATTTTGGACCGGCAGATATCCATCAGCGCTTCCGAACCGCGCAGCATGCAGGGCGTGGTGCCGCAGACCTGGATGTGCGCGCGCGTGCCGACGGGATTGAGCTGGTATTGCGTGTAGAAGGTCGCGACCTCGAGACCGCGGATACGCGGCATGCCGAGCATGTCCGAAATCGTCTCGATCGCGGCCTTGGTGACCCAGCCTTCCTGCTCCTGCGCTATCATCAGAAGCGGGATGATCGCCGACTGCTCCCGGCCCTTCGGGTATTTCTTGATCCATTGCTTCGCTACGGCCGCATTCGCCCGGTTGAAGGCGAAGGAGGCTGGCTGGACGCTGGCTTCTGCGAGACGGCGGACTGACATTTAGCGATCGACCTCACCAAACACGATGTCGAGGGAGCCAAGAACGGCGGTGACGTCGGCCAGCATGTGGCCGCGGCACAGGAAATCCATGGCCTGCAGATGCGCGAAGCCGGGCGCGCGCAGCTTGCAGCGATAGGGCTTGTTGGTGCCGTCGGAGACCAGGTAGACGCCGAACTCGCCCTTCGGCGCCTCGACGGCCGCATAGACTTCGCCGGCCGGCACGCGATAGCCCTCGGTGTAGAGCTTGAAGTGGTGGATGAGCGCTTCCATCGAGCGCTTCATCGCCTGGCGCTTCGGCGGCACCACCTTGCCGTCGAGGTTCGACACCGGTCCGGTGCTTTCCTTGCCGAGCAGGAGATCGACACACTGGCGCATGATCTTCGCGGACTGCCGCATCTCTTCCATGCGCACCAGGTAACGGTCGAAGCAGTCGCCGTTCTTGCCGATCGGAATGTCGAAATCCATTTCCGAATAGCATTCATAGGGTTGCGACTTGCGCAAATCCCAAGGCGAGCCCGAGCCGCGCACCATGACGCCGGAAAAGCCCCAGGCCCAGGCATCGGCCAGCGAAACAATGCCGATATCGACATTGCGCTGCTTGAAGATGCGGTTGCCGGTCAGCAGCTTGTCGAGATCGTCGAGCGACTTCAGGAACGGGTCGATCCACTTGCCGATATCCTCGACCAGCTGGCGCGGCAGGTCCTGGTGGACGCCGCCGGGGCGGAAATAGGCGGCATGCATGCGCGAGCCGGAGGCGCGCTCATAGAACACCATCAGCTTTTCGCGCTCGACGAAGCCCCACAGCGGCGGCGTCAGCGCGCCGACGTCCATCGCCTGCGTCGTCACATTGAGGATATGCGACATGATGCGGCCGATTTCGCAGTAGAGCACGCGGATCAACTGGCCGCGCCTCGGCACCTCGATGCCAAGCAGACGCTCGGCAGCCAGCGCAAAGGCATGCTCCTGGTTCATCGGCGCGCAATAATCGAGCCGGTCGAGATAAGGAACCGCCTGCAGATAGGTCTTGGCCTCGATCAGCTTTTCCGTGCCGCGATGCAGGAGCCCGATATGCGGATCGACGCGATCGACGACTTCGCCGTCGAGTTCGAGAACAAGGCGCAAAACGCCGTGCGCCGCAGGGTGTTGCGGTCCAAAGTTGATGTTGAAATTGCGGACGGAGGTTTCAGCCATTTACTGCTTTGCCTTCTCGTCACCCGGCAGCACGTAGTCCGTACCTTCCCACGGGGACAAAAAATCGAAATTGCGGAATTCTTGCTTGAGCTCGACCGGCTCGTAGATGACGCGCTTGGCTTCGTCGTCGTAACGCACTTCGACAAAACCGGTCAGCGGGAAATCCTTGCGCAGCGGATGGCCTTCGAAGCCGTAGTCGGTCAACAGGCGGCGCAGATCGGGATGGCCCGAGAACAGCACGCCATAGAGATCGTAGGTCTCGCGCTCGAACCAGTCGGCACCAGGAAAGACGCCGGTGATCGACGGCACCATCGTCTCCTCGTCGGCCTGCACCTTGACGCGGATGCGCACATTCTGCCTCGGCGACAATAGATGATAGACGACGTCGAAGCGCTTGGCCCGCGACGGATAATCGGCACCGCAGACATCGATGATAGAAATGAACTGGCAGCGTGCGTCGTCGCGAAGGAAGGTTACCACCTCGACCAGGTTTTGCGGCTCGACGTGAACGGTAAGCTCGCCATAGGCAAGCACCGCGTCACTGAAGCGGCCAGGCAGCTTCTCGCCGAGATAGGTCGACAGTTCGCTAAGGGATGCGGCCATGGATTTACCGTTCGATAGTGCCGGTGCGGCGGATCTTCTTCTGCAGCAGAAGAATGCCGTAGAGCAGGGCTTCGGCGCTCGGCGGGCAGCCGGGCACATAGATGTCCACCGGCACGACGCGGTCGCAGCCGCGCACCACCGAATAGGAATAGTGATAGTAGCCGCCGCCATTGGCGCAGGAGCCCATCGATATGACGTAGCGTGGCTCCGGCATCTGGTCGTAGACCTTGCGCAGCGCCGGCGCCATCTTGTTGGTCAGCGTGCCGGCGACGATCATGATGTCGGACTGGCGCGGCGACGCGCGCGGCGCGACGCCGAACCGCTCCGAGTCATAACGCGGCATCGAGGTATGGATCATCTCGACCGCGCAGCACGCCAGACCGAAGGTCATGAACATCAGCGAGCCGCTGCGCGCCCAGGTGATCAGCGCCTCGGTCGAGGTGACCAGGAAACCCTTGTCGGCAAGCTCGTTGTTGATTTCGAGGAAGAAGGGATCGTCCTGTCCCACCGGCTTGCCGGTGTTGGGATCGATGATACCCTTGGGCTTCGGCGCGACGAGGGTGCCTGAACTGTCGTTCAATCCCATTCCAGCGCTCCTTTTTTCCATTCATAGGCAAAGCCGATGGTCAGCACTGCCAAAAACACCATCATCGACCAGAAACCGAGCATGCCGATCTTCGAGAAGGACACCGCCCAGGGAAACAGGAAGGCCACTTCCAGGTCGAAGATGATGAACAGGATCGACACCAGGTAGAAGCGGATGTCGAATTTCATGCGGGCGTCGTCGAACGAGTTGAAACCGCACTCGTAGGCGGAAAGCTTTTCGGGATCGGGGTTGCGGTACGCCACCAGGAACGGTGCGGCCAGCAGCGCCAGGCCGACGACCAGCGCCACGCCGATGAACAGGACGATGGGCAGGTACGAACTGAGAAGTGCGTTCATGCAGCGGCTTTCCGTTGGCGCCAATCCATTTTGATTACAGCACCGGACCTTAATGCGGAAGCGTGACAGTTTAACCGCTGAACCGTTTTAAGGGGCCTATGCTGCAACGCGGCGAGGGTTAGCGCAGCACTTCCAGCGAAGCAAGTCAAACCTTGTTCAAAAGGCGGTGCTGGACGGCATATACGGAGAAACTGGTCCGATACGCTCCTGTTCGATTTCCTTCGCTTTCTACTCCACTTATCTCTCCTGACATGGATGCCGCCAAAACCCTGCTAGCATGGGCAGGAATCACCCATCAAACGACGGTCATCGAGTTACAAGAGTCGCATCCGAATGAAGGAAAAGATCTCGCTTGCCACCGCCCGGCGCATCGCGCTCGCCGCTCAAGGCTTTCTCGACCCCCGCCCCAATGGCACGCCCGACCGCCGTCATTTCGCCCGCGTTCTGTCCCGCACCGGCCTGCTGCAGATCGATTCCGTCAGCGCGGTGGTGCGCGCGCATTATATGCCGCTCTATTCGCGCCTTGGCCCCTACCCGCTCGCTCTGCTCGACAACGCCGCCGTCACCCGCAAGCGCACGGTGTTCGAATACTGGGCGCACGAGGCCTCCTTCCTGCCGGTGGAGACCTGGCCGCTGATGCGCTGGCGCATGCAGCGCGCCGAGCAAGGCAAAGAGATGTATTTGGGGCTGGCCAAATGGGGCCGTGAGCACGCCGCCTATATAGAAGAGATCTACCGCGAGGTCGTCGCGCGCGGCCCGATCGCCGCTTCGGCGTTGGAAGGCCAGAAAGGCTCGGGCGGCTGGTGGGGCTGGAGCCATGCCAAGCATGCCTTCGAATGGCTGTTCTGGGCCGGGCGCATCACCACGGCGCACCGCCGCGGATTCGAGCGCTTCTATGACCTGCCCGAGCGCGTGCTGCCGCAGGCGATCCTCGATCTGCCCGTACCGGCCGCCGAGGACGCGCACCGCGAATTGCTGCGCATCTCCGCCCGCGCCCATGGCGTGGCGACATCAGGCGATTTGCGAGATTATTTCCGCCTGTCCCCCGCCGACATGAAGGGCCGCCTGGAGGAATTGGTCGAACTCGGTGAGCTGCTGCCTGTGCGCGTCGAAGGCTGGGATAAGCCCGCTTACCTGCACAAGGATGCACGTCTGCCCAGGAAAATCGACGCCCGTGCCTTGCTGGCCCCGTTCGATCCTGTGGTCTTCGAACGCTCGCGCTCGGAACGGCTGTTCGATTTTCACTACCGCATCGAGATCTACACGCCGGCCGAAAAGCGCCAATATGGCTACTACGTCCTGCCCTTCCTGCTCGGCGACAGGATCGTGGCGCGCGTCGACCTCAAGGCCGATCGGCCGGCGAGTGTGCTACGCGTCCACGCGGCCTATGCCGAGCCCAAGGCGCCAGCGGAAACCGCCGCCCAGCTTTTCGAGGAATTGAAGCAAATGCAGGGCTGGCTCGGGCTTGAGCGCATGGAAGTGACGCCCGCTGGCGACCTCGGACAGTCACTTGCCGACATCGCCATGTCGTAGGCCCGCGTTGACAGTCCTGCCCGCAACAGCCTAAATCCGCTCCAGACGGTCTCTTCTCTTCAATGAGAGGGGCTAAGAGGGAATGCGGTGCGGGATGAAAATCTCAAATCCGCGGCTGTCCCCGCAACTGTAAGCGACGAGCCAAGGCCGAAAGCCACTGGGAATTCCCGGGAAGGCGGCTAACCAAGGCGATGACCCGCGAGCCAGGAGACCTGCCGTCTGCGACAACATAATCCGATCGCCCGGCGGGTTTCCGGGCAAGGAGCCCGGTTTTTGGACCAGAACAGCAGTTTTTCGGCTGGCACAGCGGACAATTCGTCCGCCGACAGCGATGCCTTGGCCGGCGTCACCGTGATCGTCTGCGCCTCGTGCCGTGACGAAACCGGTTCCGACGCCCACCCCCGCGCCGGCGAACTGCTGGCTGAGGATACGCGCAACGCCGCCTCGGGCGAAGATATCCGCGTCCGCACCGTCGAATGCCTCGGCAATTGCAAGCGCCGGCTGAGCGCCGCGATCCTGCGCGATGGCTGTTGGAGCTATGTCTTCGGCGATCTGACCACGACCAGCGGCGCCGACCTTGTCGCCGGCGCAAAGCTCTTCGCCACTTCCACCGACGGCCTCATCCCATGGCGTGGCCGGCCCGATAGCCTCAAGCGCGGCCTCGTTGCTCGCATCCCTCCTCTCGACATGCTGAAGGACTGACCATGACCGCTCCAGATTCGTCCGCCAACCTTTCCCGCGTTCCCTGCACCGTCGTCACCGGCTTTCTCGGCGCCGGCAAGACGACGCTCGTCCGCCATCTCCTGGAAAACGCCGGCGGCAAACGCATTGCCATCATCGTCAATGAGTTCGGCGACATCGGCATCGACGGCGAGATTTTGAAGGGCTGCGGCATCGACACCTGCCCGGAGGAAAACATCGTCGAACTGGCCAATGGCTGCATCTGCTGCACCGTGGCCGACGATTTCGTGCCGGCGCTCGACCAGATCCTGGCGCTGTCGCCGAAGGTCGACCACATCCTGATCGAGACCTCGGGCCTCGCTCTGCCCAAGCCGCTGGTCCAGGCGTTTCAGTGGCCGACGGTGAAAAGCCGCGTCACGGTCGACGGCGTGATCGCCGTGGTCGATGGCCCGGCGCTGGCCGAAGGCCGCGTCGCCAACGACATGGACGCGCTGCAGGCGCAGCGCGCTCAGGATGAGAGCCTCGACCATGACGACCCGGTTGAGGAAGTGTTCGAGGACCAGATCGCCTGCGCCGACCTGATCATCCTGTCGAAGAGCGACCTGATGGACGCCGCAGGCTCAGCCCGCGCCAATGCCATCATCAACGAACACTCCGCCCGCGCCGTGAAGATCGTGCCGACCTCGCATGGCAAGGTCGATCCCTCCGTGCTGCTCGGTCTCGGCCTCGCCGTCGAGGACGACATCGAGAACCGCAAATCCCATCATGACGGTGCGTTCGACCACGAGCATGACGACTTCGACACCTTCATCGTCGACATTCCGTCGATCGCCAATCCCGACGAGCTGGCAAAGCGCGTCGCCAACGCCGCCGAGCAGGAAAACGTGCTGCGCGTCAAAGGTTTCGTCGAGGTCGGCGGCAAGCCGATGCGGCTCTTGCTGCAGGCCGTCGGCCCGCGCGTCAATCATTACTATGACCGCGCCTGGACGGCCGAGGACGATCGTCGTTCGCGCCTTGTGGTCATCGGTCTCAAGGGGCTGAATCGCCCGGCGATCGAACGCATACTCGCCGGCTGATCTCGGACACGGGCCGCGATGCATATCCTCACCACGACCTCCGCCTCGCTCGACGACCTCGCCGAGCCGGTCGATCTGCGGCAGACGCCGGCGGATATCGTGGCGCTTTCCTTCACCGACAGCGACCTCGCCGGACTGGCGGCGGCATGGAAGGCCGATGCCGGCCGCCTGCCTTCGATGCGGCTCGCCGCACTGCGCGACCTGCGCCATCCCATGTCTGTCGACCTCTGGATCGACAGTGTCGCCCGCCACGCCAAGATCATCCTGGTGCGCATACTCGGCGGGTACGACTGGTGGCGCTACGGCTGCGACCAGCTTGCCGCGACCGCCCGCGCGCACGGCATAAAACTGGCGCTGCTGCCGGGTGAGAGCCACGACGAGGATCTCAGGCTGATCGAAGCCTCGACGCTGCCGCGCGAGGAGTTGGATAGCCTGCTCGGCTATTTCCGCGAGGGCGGCCCGGCCAACATGAGCGCACTGGTGCAGAGGCTGGCACGGCTGACTGGGCAGGATGCGGAAATTGTCGAGCCGATCGAAGTTCCAAAAGCCGGCTACTATGAACCAAGTCGCGGCGTCGTCCCCCTCCCCCTCGAGGGGAGGGTCCGGCCGCAGGCCGGGGGTGGGGTCCTCTCCGGAGCGCGCCGACTCCACGAACCGTCGCCCCCGGGCGTACCGACCCCCC
>NZ_VFWQ01000022.1:0-81546 GCF_006442705.1 Mesorhizobium sp. B1-1-7
GCCGATCCCGCCGACCGGATGGACGAGATCAGCGAGAAGTATGACGAGGCGCAGCACCGGTTCGAGGAGCTCGACGGATACGAGCGGCGACAGCCACGATGCTGTTCTCGTCAGGCGACGGGACAGCTACCTTTAACGGCCGAAATGAGGCGCAAAGCCGCCATTGTACTCGGCGGAGATGGCCATTAGGAGTAGTACGGCCGAGGTCATCGAAGGGGAGGCATGACATGCAGGCAATGCCGATAGCGCATCAAGCCGCGCAACCCGTGCTCGGCCCCATATCCTCCATGACCGGCTATCCGGCCGCAGTCCTGTGCTGGCTGCTTTCGGCTGGCGTCTATATCGCGGCCAAATGGGTGGCGCCTGAAATGCCGCCCTGGGGCCTCTGCTTCTGGCGGCTGACGCTTGCTTGCGCCATCCTGCTGCCGATCGTGCACCGTCATCACGACGCGATGATCGGCCTTTTGCGAACGCGCGCCGTGGAGGTCGTCGCCGTCGGGGCGATCGGCCTGACGCTCTGCCAGGGCATGATCTACCATGGCCTCAGCCACACCGACGCCACCACGGCGGGCATCATCATGGCGCTGTCGCCTGTCATGACGATGGTGCTCGCCCGTTTCGTGCTTGGCGAGCCGCTCGGGCTGTGGAAGTCGCTTGGCGCCCTGGTTGCGCTTGCCGGGATGATTTTCATCGTTGCCCACGGCAACCTGGCGGCGCTGCTGCAACTCAAGGTCAACGCCGGCGAGTTGTGGATCGTCGGCAGCGCGTTCTGCTGGGGTCTGTACACCGTGCTTTTGCGCCGTGCCAAATTCGGCATCGAACTCCTGCCGATGGTCGTGCTGCTGCTCGGCGCCGGTGCGCTGGTCGCCTTGCCTTTCCATGTGTGGGAATTGTTCAACGACGAACGCTCCGCCATGGACATCGACAGCGTCCTCGCGCTCGCCTATCTGGCAGGCCCCGGCGGCGCCTTGATGTACTATCTCTACAACAAAAGCGTGGAAACGCTCGGCGCGAGCCGGGCGAGCATGCTGCTCTACCTGCAGACGGTGTTCGTCGCCATGCTCGCCTATCTGCTGCTTGGCGAGGGCTTGCACGATTACGATCTGGTCGGTGCTGCCTTCATTGTCGCCGGCATCGTACTCGCCACCGTGGTCAAATCCAGGCCAGCTCAACCCCGCGTGGCGTAGAAATCCTGACGGGATCAGGCGCAAAGCCGCCTTTGTATTCAGCGGAAGTAACCAGTCTCAGTGGTGCGTCACCGTCGCGACAGTCAGAGGTACCCCTCAATGCCGCTTGAAATACTGCACCTCCCGCTCATGCTTCTCCGCCGCCTCGCGCGTCTCGAATGTGCCCAGGTTCCGCCGCTTCCCGGTCTTCTCATCCTTCTTGCGCGAATAGAGCCGGTATTTCCCGTCCTTGAGTTTCCTGATCATTTCGCCTGGCCCTCCTGAGGCGTGCGCCGCCTTTTGAGACTGCGCGCGGCTTGTTCAAGGGCGGCGCGGTCGGTGCCCAGGCGATCGATCAGGTCCTGCGCCTCGTCGCCCGATATGCCGGTGCGCACCGCCAGTTCCTCCACCGTCAGCACGTCGGCGCTGGCGATCTCACGCGGCAACGCGTCACCGGCCGTCAACGGCAGTGCCGCCTCGCGATCGATCTCGGCTTCGGCCCGGTGCCAGTGATCCTCGGGATCGCCGCCGCCTTCACGCTGCCAGATCTGGTATGCGCGCTGCTGGATCTTCTCGTGCCGGTCATCGTCCATGGTCGTTCCTCCTCTGGGCATTGAGGCCGATCCGAACGATCCCAGAAATCGCGCGGTCGCAGTCGCTCCCGGCGGCCTTCGTCGTGTGCCAGCCCGCTGCCGGCTACTCGCATTGGCGTCTCGGCCCGCCGGAATAGGGCTGGTAGCTGTTGTCTTCCGGCCGATAGGAGCGGTAGCGGCTGAAGCAGGAGGCAA
The DNA here is from genome assembly GCF_006442705.1 of Mesorhizobium sp. B1-1-7. Classification (NCBI taxonomy): domain Bacteria; kingdom Pseudomonadati; phylum Pseudomonadota; class Alphaproteobacteria; order Hyphomicrobiales; family Phyllobacteriaceae; genus Mesorhizobium; species Mesorhizobium sp. B1-1-7. The sequence goes on from NZ_VFWQ01000022.1 coordinate 1,955, forward strand.
CATGGTCGTCGTCGCCGGCGGCCGCGTAAGCGCCCAGCCCCGGGCCCTCGGCATAGCTGGCCTCGGCGGCGGGCGGCGCGGTGCGGTCGGCGGCGAGATAGGGCGAGACGCAGGTGCGCTGCTGCCCGCTATAGGACATGTAGCTGTTGTCGTCGGGATTGTAGGAGCGGTAACGGTTGGCGCACCAGGCGAGATGCGGCGGCGGCAGTTCGGCCGGCGCGATAGCGCCGGTGACGGTGGGATCTGGCTGCTGCTTGGTTGGTTCCTTGGCGGCGATGTCGGCAGGCGCGGGCTGCTCGGCCGGCACGCGTTCGAGGTTCTGTGCCGCCTTGTTCACCGGCCGCGCCTTCTTGGTCCACAGCTCCGCCACGCTGACGGTGGGCCTTGCTTCGCGCGCGGGTTTGGCGGCGAGCAGCCAGGCTGCGAAAACCAACCCGCTGCCGAACACCGCAAGGGTCAGCACGAAGCCACAGACCAGTCCCAAAAATGCTTTCACGCCACGCTCCTTGCGCCCCTGCTAATAGAATGCGGGACGTCAAGGCTTGTTCCAGAAAAGCACGCGCGGCGGGCGCATCGCTGATCGGTCCGCTGGAGCAGGAATGGAGCGAGCCATTCAGGCAGAGAAACGATCCAGGCGGCGACCGCCGCCTGGATGCCGGCCATGGCGGCCGGTTTGTTATCGGTTGCCCCAGATGCCCTGGCCATAGCCCGGTGCGGGCATGCTGGAGTTCGCACTTCCCTCAACCGCGCTGCCGGTGATGCCCTTGGTGCCGCTCATGTCGGGCGCACCGCCGGACATCATCGAATGGGTCGTCGTGGTCGGATAGCTGCCGGCGGCCGGGACATAGTCCGTGCCGAAGTGGTCGCTGCCGGCAAAAGCCGTGCCGGAGGCAAACAGAACCGCGGCAATGGTAAGAACGATCTTCTTCATTTCAATTCTCCATCTTTCTAAAGTTGATGACAGGACCTCAACGCGCCGCCCGCACCGCGTTCCCGAGGCTGTCTCTACATTTTCATCAGGCGAAACCGGCCAGCCGCTATCCCCACGGGGTCCGCGGCGGCAGGTTGCTCAGCGCATGATCGTCTTGGGTTCGTCGTGCGCTGTTGGCCGCTTTATAGGGCCGTGGTGTGTGCGCAAGCGTGGTAGCCGGCGTGGTAGGAACCGCCGCAACAGTGGAATTTTGCGTGGAATGCAGCAGACAAGTGCTGCGCCTGGGCCGCGAGGGTTCGGGCGCCCCTCAAATCGGCAGCTTCACCTCGCCCACCCACATGTGGTTCTCCACCGCCAGCAGCGCCGCCGCCATCTCCTTGTCGCGCTGTCGCTTGTGCAAATAGAGCGCCACCAGCCGGTCCAGCGAGAACCTGCCGGCACCGACGGCGGCCAGCACGAACATGCCGCCGGATATGGCCAGGTCCTTTTCGAAATGCAGTAGCTCGTTCTGGCTGGCGAAGTTGGTGTGGAACAGCATGGCCGTCGCCAGGCAGAACAGGCCGAGCCCGATGGCGCCCAACCGCGTCAGCAGGCCGGATGCGATCGAGAGCCCTGCCCCCAGTTGCAGCGCGATGGTGGCGACGAACAGCGGCAGGCCGACGCCCAATGCCGCCATCGCCTTTGCGGCGGCATCGAAATGGGTGGCGAGCGTTGCGCCCTCATGCAGGAAGATGAGGGACAGAAGCAGGCGGCCGGCAAGCAGGGTCACATCCCCAGCGTGGTATTTCGTGGCGAGCGCGTGCAACCGGGCGATACGTTCGGTCAATGTCATGGTCGGTCTCCGATATTTTGATACAGGCAGGCGCCCGCTCTGCAAGGGCGCTTGCCAGCGTGCGATGTTCGAAAGGGCCGGAGCCGGCTCGAGGGAGAGGCGCCGGCTCCGGCAACGGGCGTCAGCCACGAGCGCCCAAACTGCCCCCGAGGGGAGATGTGGGAAGCGTCAACGTTGGCCCCTCCTCTCCCCTCGGGGAGAGGTCGGATTGCCCCGAATTGTTCTTGGCAATTCGGTCTTGGCAATCCGGGTGAGGGGGAACTTACTGCGTCACCTTGGTGTCGATGGCTTTCTGCAGGTCGGAAAGCTCCTCGCAGCCGGCGGGGCACAGTTTCTGCAGCGACGCCAGTTGCTCCTGCGCCTTGGCCATGTCGCCGGTCTCGACATAGAGCTCGCCCAGATATTCGCGGGCGGCCTTGTGGTCGGGCTTCAGCTCCAGCGCCTTGTTGTAGTAGGTCAGCGCGGTGGTGAAGTCGCCGGTCTTGCGCAGCGTGAAGCCGAGCAGGTTGTAGACATCGGCCTGCTGGTTGTCCTGCGCGAGATCGCGCAAATCGGCCAGCGCGCCCTTGTAGTCCTTGGCGGCGATCTTGGCCTGCACGGCGGTGAGATCGGGCGCATCGGTGCCCTCGATGTCATCGACGGCATAGGCCGGCATGATCGTCGCGACGGGAACCACGGTCAGCACGGCAATGGCGCCGAGCAGACCGTACAGGGCGTGTCTGCCCAAGAAGGATTGTTTCATTGTCTTTCTCGCTTGTCGGTTACCGTGATCAAATCTGCACGGGCGTGAAAGCGTAAGCGCTGCCATCCTTCACGAAGACGCCGGTGCCGGGGAATGGGAAATGCGACCCGGAAATGCGGATGTTGTCCGCGATCACCCGGTCGACGATCTTGTGGCGCGTGGCGATCGCGGTCGGCCCGTCCTGGTCGTAGGCGCCCTGCCACTCCGGATGCGGCGCCAGAAGGGCCGGCACATACATGGTGTCGGCCGAGATCATCAGCTGCTCCCCACCGGAATTGGCGAGGTAGACCGAGTGGCCGGGCGTGTGGCCGGGTGCGGCGATGATCTGGATGCCGGGCGCGACTTCGGCGCCGTCCTCGACCAGCTTCCAGTTCTTCCATTTCGAAAAATTCTCGGCGATGCGCTTGCCCGCCGGCTTGCGGCCCTCGGGCAGCTTGGCCAGCCGGCTGGGGTCGGTCCACCAATTGTATTCGGTGGCGTTGACGATCAGCTCGGCATTGGGGAACACCGGCGTGTTGGTGCCCTTCTCCATCAGGCCCCAGACATGATCGGGGTGGAAATGCGAGATCATGATGGTGTCGATCGCCTTGTAGTCGATGCCGGCGGCGGCCATGTTGGCCGGCAAATGCGTGGCGTTGGCCTGCCACTGGCCGACACCCGAGCCGGCATCCATCATGATCAGCCGACCGCCCATCTTGAGCACGACGACGGTGAGCGGGATGGGCATGAACTCGGTGGGCAGCCCGGCTTTGGCAAGAGCCGCCTTGGTGTCGTCGACCGATACATCCTTGATGAAGGCCGGGTCGTGCGGCTTGCGCCAGATGCCGTCATAGACGGCGGTGACCTCGATATCGCCGACCTTGTATTTGTAGAAGCCTACGGTCGGCTCAACCGGTGTTTGCGCGAAAGCCGGGCGTATGAATTCCAGCTTTCCGGCAAGGCCGAAAGCGGCGGCGGCGGCTGCTGATTGAAGCACTGTGCGACGTGTCATGCTGAACATGGTGGTCTCTCCTTTGGGTTGCGTGGCGGAAGGCAAAAATCGGAAGAAATGACGGAGGGCCAAGCCCCTGGCCCTCCGTCCTGATGCGGTGAGGCGCGCCGTCGGGATCCGGCGCGACGCTCATGAACTCAGCGGCCCCAGATGCCCTGGCCGGGTTCTTCCGCATCGGATTTCATCGACGCCTGCGTGTCGTGCCGAACCATGTCCGCCTCGCGAGTGGAGGCAGTGTAGGTGTTGTCGGTGGTTGCGGTGGCCTGGGTGCTCGTGCCGAAATGGTCGCTGCCGGCAAAGGCAGAACTCGAGGCAAGCAACATCGCAGCCACGCTGAGAGCGAGCTTGGTCATTTCCGATAAATCCTTGTTCCGTTTCTTCAGGTCGCGGGCCGCTGGATTGGCCCCGCTGAAATGAAGACCCGGAAGGGCGGCGCTTTATTCCCGGGCCTCGCAAGATTCTTTGGGAGGAAGGAATCCGGGGCAAAAAAGAGCACCGAGACACAATCCAGAAACAATATTCAACAGTTCGGAAAAACTGGCGAAAAGATCGGATGGCATAAGCGTGTCCCAGCGACCGGGAATCGGCCGCACAGCGCATCGGATTGGGCACGGGCAATGCAACGCGGTTCGAACGGATGGATGTCGCTCGCCGCCAGCGGTGCGTCTGCCTCCGCCCCGCGCCCTGCGCGCCGGTCATTCCACCTTCACCAACAACGTCAAATTGCAGCGGCCGCACAGCCGACAATGCCTGCTTGAGCGGCGGCACGATCGACATGTGCCTGGCACGGTTCGGCTAGGATAAGAAAGTTTTGGAAATGGACCACGGTGTCGATATCGCCGAACTGGACAGGGAAGCGGCAAGATCGGGCGGAGAGCCCGATCGGGCGGGCCTGGATAGCATCGAAGCTCTTGTAAGGATCGCCCCGCGGACAGTGGCGCGCAGCCAGATCCTGGCGGGCGCCGATTTCGCCCGGGCAGGTCAGCCAGATGAGCGGCTCGATGCGGTCTTCGAGCAGCTCGCCGAAAGCTTCGCCACGCTGCCGGCGGTGATCAGCGAGGGACGTGTCTGGACCTATCGCGAGCTCGACAGGCGGGCCAACCAGTTCGCCCGCCTACTGGTCGAGCGTGGCGTGCGGCCGGGTCACCGGGTCGGTCTCATCCTCGACCGGTCGGCGGAGACCTATGTCGCGGTGCTCGCCGTAACGAAGGCCGGAGCCGCCTTCGTGCCGCTGGCCACCGCCTTCCCGCAAGAGCGCATGACCCTCATCATCGAAGACGCCGGCGTGAGCCTGATCGTCACCATCGCCGCCTATGCGGAGCGAGCCGGTCTGCTGCCGGTTCCCCATGTGCTGATCGACAGCGCCGCCACCGACATCTCCGCACGCTCCGACGCAACGCTGCGGCTCGACGCGGCGCCCGCCGACGACATCTGCTACATCCTCTACACGTCGGGCACGACAGGCAGGCCGAAGGGCGTCGCCATCCGGCACCAGAGCTTCGTCAATTTCATCCGCGTCGCCGCCGCATCCTACGGATACCGGCCGGGCGATCGCGTCTACCAGGGCATGACCATCGCCTTCGACTTTTCCTCCGAGGAGATCTGGGTGCCCTTCGTCGCCGGCGCGACGGTGGTGCCGGCACCCGGCCCGCTAACGCTGGTCGGCGAGGAGCTGGCCGATTTCCTGCGCCACCATGAGATCACCTGCATGGCCTGCAGCCCGACCCTGCTGTCGTCCATGGCGAGCGACGTGCCGAGCCTGCGCACGCTGCTGGTGGGCGGCGAGGCCTGCCCGCACAATCTGGTGGTGCGCTGGTCCAGGCCCGGCCGGAAGATCCTCAACACCTATGGCCCGACCGAGGCGACCGTCACCGCGACGATGGGTGAACTGACCCCCGATAAGCCCGTGACCATCGGCGCGCCGCTGCCCACTTATTCCATCGTCATCCTCGACCCCGAAGTGCCGGCACTGGCCGAGCCGGGCGAACTGGGCGAGATCGGCATTGCCGGCATCGGCCTTGCCGTGGGCTACCTCAACAGGCCCGACCTCACCGAACAGAAATTCATCGCCGATTTCCTCGATTTGCCCAACAACCCATCGCGGCGCATCTACCGGACGGGCGACCTTGGCCGGATCAACGACGACGGCGAGATCGAGTATGCCGGCCGCATCGACACCCAGGTGAAGATCCGCGGCTACCGCATCGAGCTGGGCGAGATCGAGGCGGTGCTGCTGGACCAGCCGGAGATCGCGCAGGCCGCCGTCACCACCTGGGAGATCGAGCCCGGCCGCGTCGAACTCGTCGCCTATTTCGCGCCAAAGGCCGGCCTGCCGCCGCTGTCGCGCGCCGATATTGCCAGCACGATGAAGCGGCGCCTGCCGGATTACATGGTGCCCTCCTATCTGGAGGAACTGCCGGCGATCCCGATGACGGTTTCCAACAAGGTCGACCTTCGCCAGCTTCCGAAGCCGACCAGCATCAGGCTTTCCGCCGACCGCGAGATGGTGGCGCCCGGGAATGACGACGAGCGCTTTCTCGCCGAGGCGCTGGCCGCGGTGCTGAAATTCGACGCAGTGTCCGTCGAGGACAATTTCTTCGACGACCTCGGCGCCAACTCCCTGCTGATGGCCCATTTCTGCGCGCGCGTGCGCACCCGGAAGGAATGGGCGACGGCCTCCATGCGCGACATCTATCTCTATCCGACCGTGGCGCGCCTGGCCAAGCACCTGCGCGTGGCCGAAGAGATGACGACCGCCACCAACGAACCTGTCCTCACCCGCCAGGCGTCGAGCCTTGTCTACTGGACTTGCGGTGCCGCGCAGCTCGCCTTCTACGGCCTCTACAGCTATGTCGCGCTATGGGCGGTCAATGACGGCCTCAACTGGGTCTATGACGCGCTCGACGAGCCGCTGCAGCTCTATATCCGGTGCGTGGCGCTCTCGGCCGGCGTGTTCTTCGGCATGTCGGGCTTTGCCGTCGCCGCCAAATGGCTGCTTGTGGGCCGCTGGAAGGCCGAAACGTTCCCCATCTGGGGCCTGCGCTATTATCGCTTCTGGGTCGTCAAGACCTTGATCCGCACCGCGCCCGTGGTCCTGTTCCGCGGCAGCCCGCTCTACAGCATCTACCTGCAGCTGCTTGGAACCAGGATCGGCAAGAACGCGGTCATCGAATCCAAGTCCGTGCCCGTCTGCACCGATCTCATTTCGATCGGCGCCCAGACGATCCTGCGCAAGGAATCGATGATCCTCGGCTATCGGGCCCAGGCCGGCTATATCCACACCGGGCCGCTGACCATCGGCCGCGACGCTTTCGTCGGTGTTGGCTGCACCATCGACATCGACACCAAGATCGGCGACGGCGGCCAGCTCGGCCACTCGTCCTCGCTGCAGCGCGGGCAAAGCATCCCGGACGGCGAACACTGGCATGGATCGCCGGCGGTGCCGACCACGGCGGACTATTGCAAGGTACGCGCCGTCGATCCGTCCAATGTCCGGCGCGTCCTCTACGAAGCGGTTCAGTTGATCGGGTTGTTCGCCATCGTCACCCCGCTGCCGCTCCTGTTCCACAGCTATTGGGAAAATGTCGGCGACGACTATCAGGAGACGATCGGCCTGGTCGCGATCGGCACCACGGTCACGCTTCTCGGATACATCGCCGCGGCCTTCCTCGCCGCGACGGTCGTGCCGCGCCTGATAAGCCTGGTGCTGAAGCCCGGCCGCACCTACTCGCTCTATGGTTTCCGCTACTGGCTGCAGACCGTCGCCGAATTCTCGAGCAACTCGCGCGTGCTCGGCCTGCTGTTCGGCGACAGTTCGGCAATCGTCCACTACATGCGCGCCATCGGCTGGAATCTCAACAAGGTGGTGCAGACGGGTTCCAATTTCGGCTCCAACCAGCAGCACGAAAACCCTCTCCTGTGCGAGATCGGCACCGAGACCATGGTCTCGGACGGGCTTTTCATGATCAATATGCACAAGTCCGCCACCGCCTTCAGGCTCGAGCCGACGCGCATCGGCGAACGCAACTATCTCGGCAACAACATCTACTATCCGCCGGATGGACGCACGGGCGACAACGTGCTGCTCGGCACCAAGGTGATGGTCCCCGTCGATGGACCGTTACGCGAGAATGTCGGGCTTCTGGGCTCTCCGGCTTTCGAGATCCCGCGCATAGTGAACCGCGACAAGGAACTCATCGCCGGCGTCGACGAGGCCGACCGCCGACAGCGCATCCCGCACAAGAACCGCCACAATCTGGTGACCATCCTGCTGTTCGTGGCAACGCAATGGGTGATGCTGTTCGCCACGCTGGCGATCTGGGACCGGGCGCTGAACTACTACAGCGAGTGGGCGGAGGTCGCGCTTTTCGTGGCCGTGCTCCTGACCTCGGCCATCACCATCCCGTTCTACATCCTGGTCGAGCGGGCAAGCCTTGGCTTTGGCAGGCTCAAGCCCCAGATCACGACGATCTACGACGTCGCCTTCTGGCGCCACGAACGCCACTGGAAGCTTGCCGATTCACCGATCGTGCGCCTGTTCGCCGGCACGCCGTTCCGGCCGGTGATCCTGCGCCTGCTCGGCGTCAAGGTCGGCAAGCGCGTCTATGATGGCGGCAGCAACCTGACCGAACGTTCCCTGGTGGAGATCGGCGACGACGTCACCCTCAACGAGGGCTGCGTCATCCAGGCCCATTCGCTCGAAGAAGGTGCGTTCAAGTCCGATTACATCCGCATCGGCAATGGCTGCACGCTCGGGCCCTCCGCCTTCGTCCACTATGGGGTGGTGATGGGCGAAGGCTCGGTGGCCGACACCGATTCCTTCGTGATGAAGGGCGAGGAGTTGGAGCCCAACTCGATCTGGCGCGGCAACCCGGCCAAGCTGCATCGGTTCGTGACTCCGGTCGCCGACGATGGCGAAAAGTGACGGAACGTCCCGCGAGATGGTGGAAATCCGTCTCGTCCCGGTGACCAGGGCCAACCGGGCCCTGGTCACGTCCCTGCGACTGGCGCCGGAGCAGATCGATTTCGTCGCCGGCAATGCGGACTCCCTGGATGAAGCCAGATCCGACAGGGATGCACGGCCACGCGCGGTGATCGCCGGCGACCGTGTCGTCGGATTTCTGATGTACGAGGCGCCGCGCGATGACGACGAGGCGCGCATCTATCGCTTCATGATCGACCGCTCCAGCCAGGGTAAAGGCTACGGCAAGGCCGCGCTGCGTGAAGTGCTGGGCGAAATCCGGGGGCTCGGCCACGTCAGGCACGTCTCGATTTGCTATGAACCGGAGAATGAGGCCGCGCGCCGGCTCTACCGCGCCGCCGGTTTCGTCGAGGAAGGCCTCGACGAGGACGGGGAAATGATCGCCGAGCTCGTGCTGCCCGCATCGAGCGGCCGATGACACTTCCCGCAATTCCGTCCGCCCTGGAGCAGCTTGAGGAAATCTCACTCGCGCGGGCGCTGGCCGCCATCGCCCCCAACGGCGTCCGCACCGGATGCCGGATGATCCGTGGAGGCGACGAGGCGCACCTCTTGCCCGCGGAGGCGCAATCCATTCCGGCGCGCCAGCCGGCCATGCGACGCGCCAGCGGCGCGGCGCGGTGGATCGCGCACCGGCTGCTGGCGGATCTCGGCGTCAACGACCTCGCCATCCCGCGCGGCACCTCCGGCGCGCCGGTCTGGCCCGGCGAGATAGTTGGTTCGCTCGCCCATGACGACGAGATGGCCGTGGCCGCGGTCGCGCCGCTTGGCCACATCGCCTCGCTCGGCATCGACGTCGAGCCGGCATTGCCCCTGCCCGACGAGCTCCTGGCGATTGTTCAAACCCCAGCGGATGAAACCGGTGCGGCGCCCCTGCATCTTGCCGGCCGTATCCTCTTTTCAGCCAAGGAGGCGGTCTACAAGGCGGCATATGCGCTCGACCGCAATGTGCTAGGCTATGAGGATATCACTGTCGACCTCAACGCAGGTCGCGCGGTGACGAAGACGGGCCGCAGCGTCCGCCTCGCATACCGCATAGCGCCGCGCGTGGTCGTGCTGGCGTTTGTCGAGGCCGGTGCGGACTAGCTGATCCGGCGCCGGCGCACCTGCTTCTCACGCTTCGGTGATCTCCGTATATCCCCTCACCGCGCCATCCTGCCCGCGTATCCGCCAGCTCTCCCCATCGCGTCCCTCGATAGAGCACGGCCCGAGCGGCACCTTGCCGCCGCCTTCCGGGAGGTCCAGCACATAGACGGGATTACAGATGCCCGACAGCCGCGCCCTCAGCGCTTCCACCAGCGCCTGGCCCTGCGCAATCGTGGTGCGCCTGTGCGCCATGCCGCGCGCGAGGTCGCCATGGTGCAGGTAATAGGGTTTTACCCCCAACCGGTACATCAACTCGCGGCAGAGCTCTTCCAGCACTTCGACGCTGTCGTTGACGCCCTTGAGCAGAACGCTCTGGTTGAGCAGCACGAAGCCCGCCTGGCGCATTGTCCGGCAAGCCGCCTCGGCAGCGTCGGTGATCTCGCGTGCATGGTTGAAATGGGTGACGACGGTGACCATCAGCCGGCCTTGCAGCGCTTCGACCAGCCCTGGCGTGATGCGTGACGGCAGCGCCACCGGCACGCGGGTGTGGATACGCAGCAGCCGCACATGGGGGATAGCCTCGATGCGCATGAAGATTTCGGCCAGTGCCTTGTCCGACAGCGACAGCGGATCGCCGCCGGTCAGGATCACCTCGCGTATCTCGGAGTGGTCGGCGATATAGGCCAGCGCCGGCTCCAGCGCCTCGCGCGTGTAGCCGCGGCCGATCGAGGTCAGGGATTCCTTGCGGAAGCAGAACCGGCAATAAACAGCGCATTGATAGGTCGGGAACAACAGCACCCGGTCGCCATGGCGGTGCGTCAGCCTGGGCACCGGGCTGAAGTCGTGATCGGCGATCGGGTCGCCAAGCTCACCCTCCGCTTCCACCAGTTCGTCCGGCGACGGGATCACCTGTGCCCGGATAGGGTCGGCCGGGTCGTTCCAGTCGATCAGGTCGAGATAGGTTTTTGGCACGCGCACCTTGTGAAGCGTCGCGGCTTGCTGGGCGGCTTGGCGCTCGGCGGGCGACAGCGGCAAGGCGGCCAGATCGCGGACATGCCGCACGCCCTGGCGGACATCGTCCTGCCAGGTGGCGTCGGTGGCACGGGTTGCATCTTTGAGGTCGGTCATTGCGGGTCTCGGGCTGTTCGCGCGGACCTATCGGCCGGATGGGCGGTTGGGTCAACCGCCATGGACGCCAAACGATGTCTGCCCCGCCCTACGACGCCCCCCTCTGTCCTGCCGGACAGAGGGGGCGTCGTAGCGCACCAACCTCGCAAGGCATCCAACCTTCACACCGTCCGCCCGCCTCCTGCAGCCATCTCCACAAAGGCGCTCTCGATCGTCTCGAACCTCAACTCCGGATAAAGCGCACCGGCCTCGGGAGTGGCCGTCTCCAGCGCGGTCTCGCCGCGGATCCAGAATGCGCGCAGCAATGCGAGGCCAGGGACGGCCGCGATCAGCGCCTCCAGCTCGTCGGCGTTCATGTGCTTGATGCCAGGCGAGCGGCCGCTCACCTTGCGCCACAGCTCGATCATCTCGTTCTGCGTGATCCTGTTCTGCGCGATGCGGATTTCGCGGCGGACGGCACCCGGATCCTCCAGCGCACGCAGGGTGACGGCGGCGATGTCCTTTTCGCTGACGAAGGTCGCCGGCACATTGCCATCGCCGTAGAGCGTGACCTCATCCGGCGGCAGGGACGTCGAGCCGAACCGCGTCAGGTCGCCTAGCGTGGCCACCCAGGTCGAGAAGAAGCCATTGGTATATATCACCGTATAGGGCAGATCGGCTTGCCTGACCGCATCGAACACGGCTCGCTTGATGTCGAGCGGTTCGATCGAGCCGGGTGCGGCGGCGGCAAAGTCGAGGCCGAAGCCGGCGGAGGGCACATAGCGCGAGACGCCGGCATCCTTGATGGCGCGCACCAGCGTCATCTCGCTGGCCGAGCCAACATGCACCGAGCTGATGACGCGATCGACCTTGCCGACGGCGCGGACAAGGCTGTCATAGTCGTCGAGATCGCCGACATGGACCATGGCGCCGAGGTCTCGCAGCGGGCGCATCCGCTCCTCATTGCCTGCGGTTGCCGGCCGGACAAGGACATGCAGGCTGTCGCCGTTGCGCGCACTCGCCTTCGCCATTTCGCTGCCCAGAAGTCCCGTCGCGCCGATGATCAAGGTGCTGGTCATATTCCCCTCCCGTTGCCAAGAATGGAACCGTCCCAGTCGCGCTCCAGGCCGATGTCGCGCAGGCGTCGGTCCGAGAGGCGTGAAACCTGACGCAGGGTGCGGCGGTGCTCGAATGCTGCTACGCTTCGCATGGCAAGGCCACCTATCGCGGCGCCGATATATCCAAGGGTCATTGTTCGTCTCCTGTGTTCGTTTGGGCGCAAGGATGCCGGTGCCGCCCAGCGGGCGAGCATGACGATCGCTCACACTCATGTCTGGTCTTCAGCGCATCGGCGAGCCGGAAAGCTCGATGTGGATGCGCGGTACGCCTTGAATATTGGCCATCTTTGGGCTGGACGACAAACGACTCTTTGTGCAGGATTTGTGAGCAATGCTCACAGGTCGAGACCATGCCGCGCAGACTGCCACCCCTCACCGCTTTGCCCGCCTTCGACGCCGCCGCCCGGCATTTGAGTTTCTCCAAGGCGGCGGAAGAGCTCAACGTCACCCATGGCGCGGTCAGCCGCGCCATCCGCAACATCGAGGACAGGCTGGGCATCCAGCTGTTCGATCGCGGGACAAGGTCGGTGCGCCTGACGCCGGTAGGCGCGGCCTATGCGGCGGAGGTCGGCAAGGCGCTGGACCAGATCGCCGCCGCCACCATCGCCGCAACGCCGGACCGCTCGACGCGCGTCCTGAACGTCAGCACCTCGGACGGCTTCGCCGGTCGCTGGCTGGTGCCGAGGCTGCATCGCTTCCACCGCGCCAACGCCGATATCGACGTGCGGTTGTCGACCTCGGGCGTGTTTGCCGATTTCGTCAGCGACGGCATCGACATCGCCATCCGCTATGGCCGGGGCGACTACAGCGGGGTGACCGCCGAGTTTCTCGCCGATGAGGAGGTCTTCCCGGTCTGCAGCCCGGAACTCCTGGCGGGTGAACATCCGCTGCGCCGGCCCGAGGATCTCAGGCATCACAAGCTGATCCACGACGCTTTCCGCATCGACTGGGCGACATGGCTGGACCAAGCGGGCGTCACGGACGTCGACGCCAAGCGCGGCGTGCGCTTCGATTCCGCGACCTTCGCCGTCGAGGCGGCGGTGCATGGCGAAGGCGTGCTGCTCGGCCGCAGTGCGCTGGTCTCGGCCGACCTTGCGGCGGGGCGCCTGGTGCGGCCTTTCGACCTCGCGCTGAAATCGGCGGCTCGCTACTACGTCGTCTATCCCGAAGGCGCACTGCGCCAGAAAAAGGTCCGGGCGTTCCGCGACTGGCTGTTCGCCGAAATCGCGGCCGACTGGGTCGGGATGCCCAGGAGTGATTGAGCGGCGCCGCGCAGCCCTCACCCCGCTGCTTCGCAGCGACTTTCCCCACAAGGGGGAGGGTTAGGAAGCGCCTTGTCCACCTATGCGACCGTGCTTTTGTGGAAATGCAGAAAAGCTCGGCTCCCACCTCCCCCTTGTGGGGCCCTTGAGGGGAGGTCGGACCGAAGGTCCGGGTGGGGGTACTGGCGCAAACCTTTCCCTGAGCTACTCCTTGGCGCGGTAGGCTTCCGGCACGACGAACACTTCGTCGGCGCGACCATAGCCGCCGTCGGCGACCTCCTCGACCAGCACCATCGTGTAGGGCCGTACGCCCTCGCCGAAAAAGTCGACGAACATGGCGGTGGTCCGATGGATGAGGTCTTCCTTCTGTGCCTTGGAGAGGGCCGCCTGCGGCATCTTGATGTTGGCGAATGGCATGATCGTTTCCTTTTGTGTTGAAGTTGGATTTCAGGCTTTGGGATGGAGCAGCCGTCCGGCGGCTGGAGACGCCGTCGACAGCCTCCTTCAGATCACGCCGCCATTGGCGCGGATGATTTGCCCGTTGACCCAGAAGCTGTCCGGCCCGGCCAGGAACGAGACCACACCGGCGATATCGACGGGCTGGCCGAGCCGGCCGAGCGGGATCATCTTGCCGATCGCCTCGATCTGCGCCGCGCTCTTGCCGTCCGTGAACAGCGCCGTCTCGACCGGTCCGGGCGCCACCGCGTTGACGGTGATACGGCGCGCGCCAAGCTCCTTGGCCAGAATGTGCGTCATCGCCTCGACCGCTGCCTTGGTGCCAGCGTAGACACCATAACCCGGCTGATAGAGGCCGACGACGCTGCTGGAGAATGAGATGATGCGGCCACCATCACGAAGCCGGCGCGCGCCTTCGCGCATTCCACGGAACACGCCGCCGAGATTGGTGGCGACCTGGTGGTCGAAGGAGGCATCATCGGTCTCGGCGACCGGCGAAAGCTTCATGATGCCGGCATTGTTGACGAGAATGTCGACGCCCCCAAACGCCTGCTCACCGGCATCGAAAAGCATGGCGATACCAGCCGGATCGGCGATGTTGGCCTGTATGGCAACCGCCTTGCCGCCTTCGGCTTCGATCGTGCGGACAAGCTCTTCGGCCTCCGCACGGCCTCGTGAATAATTGACGACAACGGCGACGCCGTCACGGGCAAGCCGCCGCGCGATTGCCGCACCGATGCCCTTGGAAGCACCGGTCACGATCGCAGCTCTGGTCGGAATGGATGTCATGGAAGTCTCTCCGTGTTATCGGTGACACGGGATATAGGCCATGCCATCTTCCGGATAATCAGCCTCCCATTGACATCACTATTCGGAAACTGCGAACAAAGACCATGGATCGCCTGGACACGATGCGGCTCTTCGTTCGCGTTCTCGAGCGGCGCAGCTTCACCGCTGCTGCCGCCGATCTCGGCCTGCCGCGCTCAACCGCGACGGAAGCGATCCGCCGGCTGGAAGAACATCTCGGCGCGCGGCTCCTGGAACGCACGACACGGCAGGTGAACGCCACGCAGGATGGCGAGGCCTATTACCGGCGCTGCCTGTCGATCCTGGCCGAAATCGAGGATGCGGAAGCCGCCTTCCGCAATGCCGAGCCATTCGGCCTGCTGCGCATCGACGCCAGCACGCTGCTCACCCGCACCTTCCTGTTGCCGCGCCTGCCGGAATTCCTTGCCCGCCATCCCCGCATCGACCTGCAGATCGGCCAGAGCGACCGGCTGGTCGATCTGGTGCGCGAGGGCGTCGATTGCGTTATCCCCGTCGGCGAGCCGCCCGACAGCGGCATGATCATGCGGCGGCTGGCCATGATCCGCGAGATGACCTGCGCCAGCCCCGCCTATCTCGAACGCCACGGCACGCCCGCCTCCCCCGACGCGCTCGACGGCCACCAGGCGGTCGGCTTCGTCTCGTCGCGCACCGGCGAGGTGCTGCCCTTCGAATTCACCGTCGGCGGCAAGACCCGCGAAGTCAGGCTGCCGGGCCGCGTCGCCGCCAACAATTCCGACACCGCCGCCGACCTGGCCAGGCTTGGCCTCGGCCTCATCCAGGCCCCACGTTATCGCTTCGAAAAGGATCTTGCCGACGGCACGCTCATCGAGGTGCTGGCCGACTATCCGCCCTCTCCGACGCCACTCTCGGCGCTTTACCCGCAGAACCGGCAGCTTTCGCCCCGGCTGCGCGTCTTCCTCGACTGGGCCGCGCGCATCTTCGCCGAGGCGAACCTCTAGGGGTGAGATCCAGCCCTATTCGCCGGCGATCAGCACGATCTTTGCCGGGTCGAAATCGATGCCGACGACGGTTCCTTCCGCCACGGCGGGCGAATGGCGAGTGCCGCGAGACCAAGCCATGCCCTGCCCCGCCTGCGAACAAATGGACCTTTCATCGATATTCCTCCCTTTAACTGCTCTTGAAATTCAACCGTCGTCGAGCGGCACTCCGATCACCTGGGACAGTGTCGCCGCCACGCCTGGTGCTGCGGCAAGCACGGGATTGCCCTTCGTCATGCCCTCGCCGTCGAGGAACCGGTTCACCCGGCCCCCGGCCTCCTCCACCAGAAGCAATCCGGCCAGGCAGTCCCAAGAATTGATGTGAAGCTCGGCATAAGCATCCGAGCGGCCGTCGGCGACATAGGCCAGCCCAAGCGCTCCCGAGCCGGAGCGCCGCACATTGGCGCCGAGTGACCAGACCAGCGCGACCTTGTCCAGATAGTCGCGGTTCGGGATCCTGGGCGACCAGCCGAACTCGACAAAGGCGCGGTCGAAAGCTTGCGTCGGCGAAACATGGATCGCCGCGCCGTTGCGCGTCGCGCCGCGTCCGCGGCGGGCAAAATACGTCTCGCCGACGGCCGGATTGGAGATGCCGCCGATCTCGCTGCGGCCGTCCTGGACGAAGGCGATGGAGATGCAGAAATGCGGAATGCCGCGCATGAAATTGGCGGTGCCGTCGATCGGGTCGACGACCCACATGCGGACCGAGCCGGTGCCGCCGGTCTCCTCGCCCAGGAACCCGTCCTGCGGAAAGGCCGCGGCCAGCGTCGCACGGATGTGCTCCTCGACCTTGCCGTCGGTTTCGGTGAGAAAATCCTGCGGTCCCTTCATCGCCACCGGCTGGGTGGCGTCGAGCCTGGAGTATCCCTCCATCGCCAATTCTCCCGCCGAGGCGAGCAACTTGCGGCAGACATCGGCACGCCTGTCCATTTCGGCATCGGACAGCCGGTCCGCCCCGGGATGCGCCACTGCTGTGCTCATGCAGCCGGTCCGGACAATCGCGCCCTCGATGCCGTCGTCGCTGAAATGGACAGGATAATCCTCCAGCGCCGCATTTGTTGCACGGCTGTGCAAAGCTGTTTCATTCAGGCGCGAGTGTCAAGTGGGGCAGTAGCAATAGCTCAGAACTTGCGCTATGTTGCACTGCCGTGCAAGGAATCACGAGAAACAGCAGCGAGACATTTCGCTTGACCGTCCAGAGAGCCCGCAACGGTTTTTCCAGCGCCCAGCAGGTCGCCGACCTCGCCGGTGTTTCGCGTTCGGCCGTGTCGCGAACCTTCACCCCCGGCGCCAGCGTCTCGGAAGAAACCCGCGAGCGTGTGCTGCTGGCGGCCGAGCAGCTCGGTTATCACGTCAACCATCTGGCACGCGGCCTGATGCGGGCCTCCACGGGCATCGTCTGCCTTATCGTCGCCGACGGCGACACGCCCTATCACGCCCGGCTGCAGCGGATGCTGACGCAGCATCTGCGGGATGCCGGCAAGGTGGCCATGGTGTTCAACACCTCCGGCCCCAGCCACCATGTCGATCAGGCATTGCGCAACACGCTGAATTATCGCGCCGATGCGAGCATCGTGCTGTCCGGTTCGCCGCCGCAAGTCCTGATCCGCACCTGTCTCGAAAACGGCCAGCGGCTGATCCTGATCAATCGCGACGATCGCTTCGACGGGCCGCACAACATCGGCGTCGACAACGCCGCAGCCGCCGAGGCGGCATTGCACGCGTTCATCCGCGCCGGTTGCACGAGGCCTGCCCTGGTCACGTCGGCCGCCCGCACACCCAGCCTCCTGGCCCGCGAGACGGCTTTCATCGCCGCCGCGCGGAAGGAAGGGCTGGAAGTGATCCTGTGGCGCGAAGGGCGCACCGGCTACGCAACCGGCGTCGAGGGCGCCAGGCGCCTGTTTTCCGGCCGGCAGCGGCCGGATGCGGCGTTCTGCGTCACCGACCTCATCGCCTGCGGCTTCCTGGACGCGGCGCGTCATGAGTTCGGCATCAGCGTGCCGCGCGATCTTTGCGTCATCGGCTTCGACGATATCGAACAGGCCGACTGGGCGTCATACCGGCTGACGACGTTCGCACCGCCCATCGAGGAGATCGCCACGCACGCCGTGCGGCTGGCCACCGGTGCGCGGGACGAAGGCGGTGCCGGCAGCCGTATGATCTACCATGCCCCGATGATCTGGCGTGGCACCGTAAGGCCGGGGCAGAGCTGATGCGAAGCATGCCCGGACCAGATTGGGATGCGCACTGATGCCAAAGAAGAAGGCCAGGAAGACGCGTCATGCGGCAAGACCGGTCGAGGTCTCGGTGAGTCCCGAAATCCGGCGGATGATGCGCAAGTTCGGCCTGACCGAGGAAGAAGCGCTGCGCATGATGCGCGAGTGCAGCGCCACACTCTACGGCTCCAGCGCCGGACACAGCCGGCAAGGATCCTAGCTCCGCCCGCCGGTTCTTCTGCCTGCGCGACCGGCTTCCTTCATTGCCCATCCACGCCATCTGATGTCATTGTCGCCGCGACGGCGCTCCGTGGGGAGATGTGGCGCCGCCAGGGAGGACTGCCATGACCAGGACCGGCTTGCCGCGCTACGAGGACGCTGTTCAGCACTTTCGCATCGAAGATGAGATCGCCAGGCTCGACGGCGACCCGGCGACCGGCATCAATGCCTATGTCGAATGCTGCGGCCGCCATACCGGCCATGGACGTCTGGCGTTGCGCGCGATCTCGGCCGGCGGCGAACTCAGGCAATTCAGCTTCGACGATCTGGCCGATATGTCGGGCCGCGTCGGCGACCTGCTCAAGCAACTGGGCGTCGGCCCCGGCGATGTCGTCGCCGGCATGCTGCCGCGCATTCCCGAACTGGTGGCGTTGATCCTCGGCACCTGGCGCGTCGGCGCCGTCTACCAGCCGCTGTTCACCGCTTTCGGCCCAAAAGCGATCGAACACCGGCTCGGCTACAGCGGCGCGAAATTGGTGGTGACCAATCCGGCCAATCGCGGCAAGCTCGACGAGATCGAGACCTGCCCGCGCGTGGCAACCATTCTCGACCCAGGCGATACCCTGCCCCAAGGCGACATCGATTTTCGTGCCACCATTGCCGCCGTCTCTCCCGACTGTGAGCCGGTGATGCGCAAAGGTTCCGACCTGTTCATGATGATGTCTACCTCGGGCACGACAGGCCTGCCCAAGGGCGTGCCGGTGCCGCTCAGTGCGCTGCTGGCCTTCGGCGCCTATATGCGTGACGCGATCGGACTTCGTCCAGACGATGTCTTCTGGAACATCGCCGATCCCGGCTGGGCCTATGGCCTCTATTACGCCATCACCGGCCCCCTGCAGCTCGGCATCGCCACGACCTTCAACGAAGGACCTTTCAATGCCAGGAGCACCTATGACGTCATCGAGCGGCTCGGCGTCACCAGCCTGGCCGGTTCGCCCACCGCCTTCCGCCTGCTGCTCGCCGAAGGTCCCGACGCCGCCGCCCGCGTCAAGGGCCGGCTGCGCGTGGTGAGCAGCGCCGGCGAGCCGCTAAACCCGGAGGTGATCCGCTGGTTCGACGCCCACCTCGGTGCGCCCATCCACGATCATTACGGCCAGACCGAGAACGGAATGATGGTCAACAATCACCACGGCCTCGCGCATCCTGTCCGCGCGGGCTCCGCCGGCTTTGCCATGCCCGGCTACCGCATGGTGGTGCTGGACGAGGCCGGCAACGAGCTCGGCCCCAACCAGCCTGGCATCCTTGCCGTCGACATCGCCAACTCGCCGCTGCGCTGGTTCGATGGCTACCACCAGGCCGAAACGCCGGCGATCGCGGGCGGCTACTACCGCACCGGCGACACGGTGGAATACGAGCCGGACGGCTCGGTCTCCTTCATCGGCCGCGCCGACGACGTCATCACCTCATCGGGTTACCGCATCGGCCCCTTCGATGTCGAAAGCGCGCTGATCGAACATCTCGCGGTCAACGAGGCCGCCGTGGTTGGTGTGCCCGATCCGCAGCGCACCGAGATCGTCAAGGCCTTCGTAATCCTGGCGCCCGCTTACAAGGGCAGCGAGGCGCTCGCCGAGGAACTGGCGCAGCATGTCCGCAAGCGGCTGTCGGCCCACGCCTATCCGCGCGAGATCGATTTCGTGACGGAATTGCCGAAGACGCCGAGCGGCAAGATCCAGCGCTTCCTGCTGAGGAAGGCGGAGGTGGAGAAGCGAAAGCAAACCTGACCATGTTTTCACCACGCTCGTTGCACAATGTCTCCAGCACAACACCCTGGAACTGGAGAGATTCCCATCATGCGGCTGGTCTGGACGGTCATGTTCGCGCTGGCGAGCAGCGCGGCTTTCGCGGCATCGCCGGAGGACGACTATATTGCGGCGCGCGATAAGGCGATTGCAGCCATCGCGGCGCTCAACAGCGCGAACGCTCCCGTGGAAGACCTCGATGCCGCCGATGCCAAGGCGCGGACCGATCTCCAAGGGCGCCTCTCCGCACTTCTCGGCCCCCTGGCGGTCAAGGATTTCCCGGCAACCGGCACCATCAATCTGGAAAGCCTGAGCGACGCCGATGTCGGATATGGCATGCTCGACGGGCTGCGATACACCAAGAGCGATGACGGCCCGAGCCTCTTGGCAACGACGCGGGGTCTGCTCGACCGCTGGCTTCAGGCCCGGTCCGCCGAGACCGACGCCGCGCTCAAACTGCCCGCCGATATCAACGAAGCGCTGAAGCTCGACGCCTTCTACACCCAGGCGATCAACAGCGACGCCGCCTTCCTGGGCACGCTCGATTTTCCGCTGAAGAAGCCTGATGGCGCCGACATCGCCATTGCGCGGCTCGGCGGCTGGACGCAGGATGTCGGCCCGATCTACGAGCAGCAGGTCGTCGTCACGCTGGTCAAGGGCAGTAGCGTCATGATCGCCTCGGCGCCCGCCACACCACCTGTTCCCAAGATCGCGGCCTGCGAAGCGTTGTGGACCGCGGCCGACGAAGCCGCCCAGAAACTCGCCGCGCAGGCGTCCGGGCAGCAGGACGAAACGGCCTATGATGCCGCCAACGCCGCCTGGGAAAAAGGCGACGGCGACTATCGCAAATGCATGGGCGAACAGTTGCCGAAAGACGCGGCCTTCCCGGCTCTGGTTGGCGAGGCGCAGGCGCTTGCCGACCAGATGGCGGGGAAGTAGCGCGCGGCACGGACGCTGCCAATCTCCCCACTCGTGGGGGGTGAGGAGCGGCCCGCGCAGCGGACGGAAAGCCAATTGCTGGGCTTTCCGAGCGACGAACGCCGGCAGGCCAGAGGGGGCGCCGTAGGGCGCCAACCCCGCTCTTCTGTCGATACGAGAGAACACATCGCGATTAGCGAACGGACTGGAAGAGTCGGCGGGACAGCGCCCCCCTCTGCCTTGCCGGGCATCTCCCCCACAAGTGGGGAGATTGGCAGTTTTGCCGCCGGCGCCCAGTTTCTCAGCCTCTTGTCACTCTTCCATTCCATCACGATATTGTCGTGGCGCTGGCAACTGCCGAGTTGCCAGCGTTATTGAAAATGGTTGAAAGGGACATCCCGAACGCGGTACCGCGCGGCGGGCAAAAGGACAGCGTGGGAAAATCTGAATGACGACGGATACGAAAGCGACGGAAACCAGGGCGTTCGAGGCGGATGTTTCGCGGCTGCTGCACATGATGGTGCATTCGGTCTATTCCGATAAGGACGTCTTCCTGCGCGAGCTGATTTCCAATGCCGCCGACGCCTGCGAGAAGCTGCGCTTCGAGGCCGTCAGCCGGCCTGAGTTGCTGGCCGATGACCCCAAGCCACGCATCTCGATTTCGGCCGATCCCGACAACAAGCAGATCACCGTCGAGGACAACGGCATCGGCATGAGCCGCGACGACATGGCCGAGGCCCTTGGCACGATCGCGCGGTCGGGCACGCGCGCTTTCATCGAGCGGGTCGGTTCCAGCACCGAAGACACCCAGCTTATCGGCCAGTTCGGCGTCGGCTTCTACTCCGCTTTCATGGTGGCCGACCGGGTCGACGTCGTCAGCCGGCTGGCGGGAAGCGAGGAAGCCTGGCGCTGGTCGTCCGATGGCAAAGGCTCCTACGAGATCGCGCCCGCCCCGCTCGAAGCCGCACCCAGGCGCGGCACCCGCGTCATGCTGCATCTGATGGACGATGCCGTCTCCTACACCGGCTCCTATCGGCTCGAGCAACTGGCCAAATCGCAATCGGGCCATGTGCCGGTGCCGATCACGCTCGTCGAAAAACCTGGCGCCGAGGCGCGCGACATCGCCGATGGTACGGCTCTCTGGGTCAGGCCGAAGAGCGAGATCAAGCCCGAGGAATACACCGACTTCTATCGCGGCGTCGCCGGCCAGTATGACGAGCCGGCCGCCACCATCCACTTCCGCGCCGAAGGCCGGCAGGAATACTCGGTGCTTGCCTTCGTGCCCGGATCGCGCCCGTTCGATCTCTTCGACCAGGACCGCAAGGGCCGCATGAAGCTCTATGTGCGCCGCGTCTTCATCACCGACGATGCCGACCTCCTGCCGCGCTATTTGCGCTTCGTGCGCGGGCTGGTCGATTCCGCCGATCTGCCGCTCAACGTTTCGCGCGAGATGATCCAGGAAAGCCCGCTGCTGGCCGCGATCCGCAAGGGCCTGACCAATCGCGTGCTCGGCGATCTCGTCAAGCTGGCCGAGAATGAAGCCGAGGCCTATGCGAAAATCTGGGAGAATTTCGGCGTCGTCCTCAAGGAAGGGCTCTACGAGGACCATGAGCGCCGCGAGCAATTGCTGAAGCTTGCCCGCTTCCGCTCGACCGGCTCGGGCGAAGGCTGGCGCGGGCTTGCAGACTATGTCGCGGCGATGAAGGAAGGCCAGAAGGCGATCTTCTTCATGGCCGGCGACGACCGCGCGCGGCTCGAAGCCTCGCCGCAGCTCGAAGGTTTCAAGGCACGCGGCATCGAGGTGCTGTTGCTTACCGACCCGGTCGACAGCTTCTGGGTGACGATGGCGCCGGACTTCGACGGCAAGCCGTTCAAGTCCGTGACCCAGGACGTGGCGGAATTGTCGGACATCCCGCTGCCCGACAGCGCCGCCAAGCCGGACACGGCGACGACACCGGAAGTCGACGGCTTCCTGGCCTTCGTCAAGGCGGCGCTCGGCGATGCCGTCTCGGACGTCAAGGCATCAGATCGCCTGACCGAAAGCGCCGTCTGCCTGGTCGCACCCGAACATGGCCCCGACCGTCAGTTCGAGCGGCTGCTCAACGCCGCCGGCCGCCTCGACAAGGCGGCGAAGCCGATCCTGGAAATCAATCCGCGGCACCAGCGCGTGCTGGCGCTCGCCGGCCTTGGCGAGGAGGAACAGGCCTTCAAGGACGACGCGGCCCATCTCCTCTATGACGAGGCGCGCGTGCTCGACGGCGACAAGCCGGCCGACGCCAGGGCGTTTTCCGATCGCCTTGCCCGGCTGATCGCACGCGGCATTTCGAAGGGCTGAGCCCACGCTCAGCCCGAGTTGATTGCCAAGCTTCGGCGGCGATCAACCTGTCGGCGCCGCCACGCCGGCGTGGTGGCTCCCCAATTGCCAGAAGGGCAGCGGAAACCGCCTGCGCTCTTCTTCGACCAGGTGGAAGCCCGCCCCCCGGATCAGGCCCAACGGATCGCGGTTGAGGTGACAGCCGCCGGCGAGCCGCCCCCACAGGCGGTTCAGGCGCTCCTGCCACCTGCGGCAGCGCGGCCCCTCGGCCTGGCCGTGCTCGATGAAGATCAGCCGGCCCGTGGGCTTCAGGACGCGCCGGATTTCGCTCAGCGCCGCCTCGGGGTCCGGAATGGTGCAAAAGGCATAGGTGACGACGACCGTGTCGGCACAGGCATCGGCCAATGGCAGGCTTTCGCCGCCGGCCCGCAGGCATTCGACATCGAATGGCGAGGAGCGGCACTTCGGTCCGGCCAGGCCGAGCATCGTGCCGTCGGGATCGACGCCGACCAGCCGCTTCACCCGGGCAGCGTCGTAATAGGGAAGGTTCAAGCCCGACCCGAAGCCGACTTCGACGACGATGCCCTCTGCCCTCGGGATCATGCGCCTTCGCATATGCGCGAACGCATTCGCCGAACAGCCGGCGTGGACGAAGTAGGGAGCAACGCAGCGTGCGTACCAGGAAAGACAGGATTGGCACATGTGTCAGCCTCCCTGCCGTGTGGTTGCGGCACGAACAAGGGTGCCGGCATCGATCTCGAACGTAGAGTGATGGGCGGACGTATTGACCAGTGGCATTTCTCGCTCCAAGGGAGTCTCCTGATCGGGCCCAATCGGCCCGGCGTCGTGGGGTAGATAGAAGGCCGGCGTCCCCTCAACGTCCTCTCAAACCCCTTCGGCGGCCGCACACGGTTTCGATGGAACGATTGACGTTCCGACTTCTGGGGTTTCCGGAGTTCCGCCTGAACGGGCGGCGGGTGGAGCTTGCCTTGCGCAAGGCGGCTGCGCTCCTGGTCTATCTCGCAGAGGCCGGCGGACCTGTGGCGCGCGACGTCGCCGCCACGCTTCTGTGGCCTGAAACCGACGAAGAATCCGCACGGGCACGCCTTCGCCGCATACTGTATAAAATCCGCATCGCTTTCGGCAGCGATGTCATCGCCGCCACCGGAGCATCGCTCGTCCTGCACCCTGAGCTGTCGGTCCAGGTCGACTCCAGCTTTTTCGAACATGCCTGCAATGTCGGTCCCCTCGACGCGGCGGCCGATACATACCAGAGCGACTTTCTCGCCGGCTTCTCAGTCCCGGATTGTCCGGAATTCGAGGAGTGGATCTTCTTCAGGCGCGAGGCCTTGCGCAGCCGCCTGGTGCAGGTGCTGGAACGGCTGGTCGAAGCCAATATCGCCGATGGCGAGCCCCGTGCTGCCGTCGTGAGCGCGACACGCCTGGCCGGACTGGATCCCCTGAGCGAAAGCGCGCACCGTCACCTGATCCGTGCCCATCTGGCGGCCGGAGACAGGGCTGCGGCCGAGCGCCAGGTCGAATCCTGCGTGCGGCTGCTGAGGGATGAACTCGGCGTAGCGCCGGACCCCGCCACCCTTGCCCTGCTGCAGCAGTCAACGCACGATGCCGCCGTCCCCGCAACGCGCTACGTCGAAGTCGACGGCATTCATATCGCCTACCAGATCGTCGGCAGCGGCCCGATCGACATCGTGCTTGTTCCCGGCTTCATTTCGCATGTCGAGCGCGTGTGGGAAGACGGCCGCTGTCGCGCCTGGCTCACTGCGGTTTCGCAGATGGGCCGCCTGATCCTATTCGACCGGCGCGGCATGGGGCTTTCCGACCGCGTCGGCGCCCGCCCCACCGTCGAAGCGACGGCGCAGGATATTCTGGCGGTCATGAATGCGGCCGAAAGCCGCCGGGCCCTGCTCATCGGCGCGTCGGAGGGTGGGCCGGGTTGTATCCGTTTTGCCGTGGATCACCCCGATCGCCTCAGCGGCCTTGTCCTTTGGGGCTCGCTCGCGAAAGGCAGCCACGCGCCCGACTATCCCTTCGCCCTGACCGCCGCGCAATATGATCTGTGGAAGCGAGGCCTGCTCGCCGGCTGGGGTGGTCCGGCGGAGATCGAAACCTTCGCGCCGAGTCTCGCCAGTGACCTCCAGGTTCGGACCTGGTGGGCCGGACTGCTCAGGGCTGCCTCCAGTCCCGGCGCGGTCGCGGGCCTGTTGGAGGCGCTGCGCGATACCGATGTCCGTCATCTCCTGGCAAAGGTTTCGGCTCGGACGATGGTGCTGCACCGCGCCGGCGACCGCGCCGTGCGCGTCGAGGCCGGGCGGTTCCTCGCCGCCAGGATCCCGGGCGCACGGTTCATCGAGGTCGCCGGTCACGACCACTGGTTCTGGGTCGGCGACCAACAGCCACTGCTCGACAGCATCGCTGCGTTTGCGCGAAGCGGCTGATTGGCAAAGTCGCGCATTCGTTCGCCGTCGTAACCCCTAGCTGTTGTTGTTCGGAAGCGTCTCTTCGCCCTGTATGGAGGTCAGGCTGCTTTGCCCAAGGCGAGGCTCCGTCCCGTCAAGCAGCCGCCGGATGTTGGCGCGATGGCGTGCGATCACGTAGAGGCCGCCCGCGATCACCAGCAGCCGATAGGCCAAGGGCTGCTCCATGCCGCAGACAAGCGCGATCGCGGTCAACGCCGCCAGCATCGAACTCAGCGAGACAATCCTGGAAATAGCCAGTACCGCGCCAAACACCGTCGCGGCACCCAGACCGATCGGCCAGGACAACGCCAAGAGCACGCCCAGGCCCGTCGCGGCGGATTTGCCGCCGGTGAAATTCAACCAGATCGAACGGCCATGCCCCAGCAGCACGGCAAGTCCGGCAAGGCAGACGGCCCAGGGCACGAAGCTCCGCGGATCAAGCTCCGCCGGAGGTGTCAGGAGCGGCAATGTATAAAGCCAGCGGGCAAAGGCGATCGCCGCCACGCCTTTCAGCACATCGACCAGCAGCACCACCAAGGCGGGCCCTTTTCCCAACATTCGCAACACGTTGGTCGCGCCGGTTGATCTGGAGCCATGCTCGCGTATGTCGATCCCCTTGAGCAGCTTCCCCGCCAGGTAGCCCGTGGGTATGGACCCGAAGAGATAAGCGATCGCCAATCCAGCCACGCTCGCTATCCAGAAAACCATCGTCTCATCCTGTTGCGTATCGATCACGTCACCCTTATACAGCCGCTGTCGGAAAAGGCAGGGTTGGTTTGGTAAGCCCAACTCCTCTCGGTGACGAGAGCTCTGGTCTTTGGCTTCGTGCACGAGATCCCCGCGACGAACATCGGACGCTATTGCGCCCCATCGTTCGTCCGTGTGGAACTCAACTCGAGGAACGCTCCGGTCGAACATCGACCAAGGAGCAGTTCATGCACAGCCACCACTCGAATCCCTATGATGTCGTGATTGCCGGCGCCGGTCCGGTCGGTCTTTTTCTCGCCTGCGAGCTTCGCCTCGCGAGCCTCTCTGTCCTTGTGCTGGAGCAGGCCGAGGATCCCGGCTCTGCGTTGAAGCGGCTCCCCTTCGGTATGCGCGGCCTGACGGTGCCCACCATCGAGGCGTTTCACCGTCGCGGCCTGCTGGAAGACATTGCGCCGCCCACCAATGATGGCTCCGGCGGCGGCAAATTGGCCGACGCGCACTGGATGCAGCAGCAGCGCCGACCCGGCGGCCACTTCGCCGGCATCCAGTTCTACCTCGACGCCATCGACAGCTCGAAATGGCCATACCGCCTGCCCGGCTCGGCGGGCACCAGCATGGCCGTCGAGATGGAGCATCTCGAAACCGCGCTTGCCGCACGCGCAAGCGCGATGGGCGTCGAGATCAGGCGTGGCCTCGGCGTCGAAGCCCTTGAGCAGTCGGACGAACATCTGACCATCCGCGCCGGCGGCGAGACCTTTCGAGCATGCTGGCTCGTCGGTTGCGATGGCGGCCGCAGCACGGTTCGCAAGCTTGGCGGCTTTGCCTTCACCGGCACCGATCCCGAATTCACCGGTTATTCCCTTGAGGTCGAAATGGTCGACCCGGACAGGCTGAGCCTTGGCCGCCATTACACGCCGACGGGCATGTACACCTACTCGCGGCCAGGCACCATCGCGATGGTCGAGTTCGACGGCGGTGCCTTCCACCGGACGGAGCCGATCACCCTCGAGCATGTGCAGGCAGTGCTGCGCCGCGTGTCCGGCACGGACGTCACCTTGACGGCGCTGCGGCTCGCCACCACCTGGACCGATCGCGCCTACCAGGCGACCGCCTACCGCAACGGCCGGGTGCTGCTTGCCGGCGACGCCGCGCACATCCATTCCCCGCTGGGCGGCCAGGGCCTCAATCTCGGACTTGGCGATGCCATGAACCTCGGCTGGAAGCTTGGCGCCACCCTTCGCGGCGACGCGCCGGTCGGCCTGCTCGACAGCTATTTCGATGAGCGGCATCCGGTTGGCGCGCAGGTTCTCGACTGGTCGCGCGCCCAGGTCGCACTGATGCGGCCAAGCCGCAGTTCGCGCGCGCTTGAAGCCATTATCCGCGATCTCATCGACACGCGCGACGGCGCGACCTATTTCGCCGAGCGCGTGTGGGGTATTTCGCTGCGCTACGACCTCGGCGGCAACCATCCGCTGGTCGGCCGCAGCGCACCAGACTTCGAACTGGCCGACGGGACGAAGCTCGGCGAACGCTTGAGAAGCGGGCGAGGCCTGCTTCTGGACTTCGATGCCCACCCTGCCCTGCAATCGCTTGCGAACCGCTGGAGCGGGCGCATCACCTATGTCGCCGTCGACGCCAGGGAGCGACTGGGCCTGAGCGCCCTGCTCGTGCGCCCGGATGGCTTCGTCGCCTGGGCCGCAGATGCAGAGCCCGACCTTGAGGAGCTGAGCCGGACCGCGTCACGATGGTTTGGCGACGCGGCGACACCGTAATCTCCCCCCTCGTGGGGGAGATGGCCGGCAGGCCAGAGGGGGGCGCGAAGGAACGTCAACCTCTCTTTGCCGGGCACTGCGTTCGCATGTGGCAGACCCGACGAAGCAAGCGTGAGAGCATTGCAGATTGGGGACAGGATCGCGGGGCAGCGCCCCCCTCTGTCCTGCCGGACATCTCCCCCACAAGAGGGGAGATCGGCAGCTTCGGTGCCGCCCTTCACCCCATGGCTGAAAAACGAGGATGGCCTGTCGGAAGTGACATCGCTCGTTCGTCCTTTGGGTACGAGTGACAGAAGCATACCCGACCAACCTCCCGGAGCCTGCCAATGACCCCACCATCACAGCCTTTGAACGATCGCCCGATGGCGGCAAGGGACTGGCGCGCGATACGCGCGTTCGCTGGGCGCTCGAAGAGGTGGGGCAGCCCTATGAGGTTCGTCTCGTTTCCTTCGCGCAGATGAAGGCACCCGAGCATCTGGCCATCCATCCCTTCGGCCAGATCCCCACCTATGAGGAAGGACCTCTGCGCCTGTTCGAGACCGGTTCGATCGTCTTTCATCTTGCCGAGCGGCATGCCGGTCTGCTGCCTGGGGATGGCGATGCCCGCGCGCGTGCCATCACCTGGATGTTTGCCGCGCTCAACACCGTCGAGCCGCCGATCCTCGAATTGATGACGGCAAGAATATTCGAACGTGACAAGCCTTGGAGCGAAGAGCGCCTGCCGCTGGTAAAGGACCGTGTTCGCGCGACGCTGGACAAGCTCTCTGTTCACCTGGGCGCCGCCGACTGGCTCGATGGTGCGTTCAGCGCCGGCGATCTGTTGATGGTATCGGTGCTGCTGCGACTGAGAATGTCAGGCATTTTGGACGAGTATCAAAACCTGGCCGCCTATGTGGCGCGCGGGGAAGCTCGGCCCGCTTACATCAGGGCTTTCGCCGCGCAATTTGCGGTCAACGCCCCGTCAATCAGCTGAAACACCAATGCCCGGTGCTTCCAGCTTGACCGCTTTTGGCGTCAACCTCCCTCCCAGGCTGACCAGATGTCCGCAACGAACGACGCGCCGTCAACAGCCGCCTTCGTGCTCCGCGATGAAAGTGTGTCTATGGATATTTCGTCTGTGCGCTCGCGGGGCTGAAATCGCCTTCCAATTCCTTCGGCAGCGGAAGGCTTGAGCATTGTAGGTGCACCTCGCGGGCGAACAGCTTCCGTTGCTTCTGTTCGTGCTCCTTGGTGGCCGCGATGATTCCCAACCCGTACGGGCCAAGCGCGACGAATTCCCAGCCCGGATGGAGCTTTTCACGCGCCTGATAGTCCGAAGCCGCCGCCCGCGCCTGCTGGCATTGCGGCGACGCCCATTTCTGGTCCTGCTGAGAAAGCGACGCCCCGTAGTCAACCGGCGAGGTCGCGCATCCAGCCAGCGTCGCGGCCAATGCGGACGTCGCAATACCCATCGCAATTCTCATCCTGAAGCTCTTCCCCTGAATCGCACCTTGAATCGCATCATCTTAAATTCCGCGCGATCGTGGCTGGCCGGCGCCTCCGCCTTGCCAATCACGTATACGCGAAGTCCCGCCCTGGCGCTTGCCATAGACCTCGCTTCGTGTCGATCTTCTAGCAGCCAGATTCAGGCCGTGTGCTTGGAACCAAATGACGGGCGAGACTGTTCAGTTGTAACTTTGATATGACGCTGACAGCCCCGCCGGTTGGGCCAAGCGGCGGCCTTCTGAGGAGCTTTCATCATGAACATTTCGTCCGGATTGCGTTCCATCGCGGTTGCCGCCATCGCCACCGCGGGCATCAGCTTTGCCAGTGCCGCGCATGCCGACAGCGGCACGATCCGCTTCGCCGTCTACAAGGCCGCCATCTTCATCGGCGGCTCTGGCGGCGAAGGCACGCTGACCTTCCATGGCAAAAGCTATCCCATCTCGGTCGGCGCCGTCTCGGGCGGCCTCGCCTTCGGCGTTTCCAAGACCTATTTCCGAGGCACCGTGCGCCATATCCGGCGCGCCCGGGATGTGACCGGGGTCTATGGTGCGGCGGGCGGTGGCGGCGCGATCGGCAAAGGCGCCCAGGTGATCGTCATGACCAATGACAAGGGCGCCCAGCTCGAACTCACAGGCAGGCAGGTGGGCATGCAGGTCAACGCCGATCTCAGCGGCATGAGCATCTCGCTGAAGTAGCGGCCTACCCCCTCAGCCCGGGCGCCTCCTGCCCCGTGCGCTCGACATATTCGGTGTAGCCGCCACCATAGGTGTGGATGCCCTCGGGCGTCAGCTCCAGCACCCGGTTGGACAGGGCCGCGAGAAAATGGCGGTCGTGCGAGACGAACAGCATGGTGCCTTCATACTGCGACAGCGCCTCGATCAGCATCTGCTTGGTGGCGATGTCGAGGTGGTTGGTCGGCTCGTCCAGCACCAGGAGGTTGGGCGGATCGAACAGCATCAGCGCCATCACCAGCCGCGCCTTCTCGCCGCCTGACAGCACCCGGCACTTCTTCTCGATCTCGTCGCCCGAAAAGCCGAAACAGCCGGCGAGCGCGCGGAGCGGCGCCTGTCCGGCCTGCGGGAAATTGTCTTCCAGCGTCTGGAACACGGTGCGCTCGCCTTCGAGCAGCTCCATGGCGTGCTGGGCGAAATAACCCATTTTCACGCTAGGCCCCCGCGCCACCGTGCCCGTGTCGGGATCCGAAGCGCCCGCCACCAGCTTCAGCAGCGTCGACTTGCCGGCGCCGTTGACACCCATGATGCACCAGCGCTCGCGGCGGCGGACCTGGAAGTCGAGCCCGTCATAGATGGTACGACTGCCATACGCCTTGTGCACGTTCTTCAAGGTCACGACGTCCTCGCCGCAGCGCGGCGCCGGCTGGAATTCGAAATTCACGATCTGGCGGCGCTTGGGCGGCTCGACGCGGTCGATCTTGTCGAGCTTCTTCACGCGGCTCTGCACCTGTGCGGCATGGGAAGCGCGCGCCTTGAAGCGTTCGATGAAGGCGATCTCCTTGGCCAGCATCGCCTGCTGGCGCTCGAACTGCGCCTGCTGCTGCTTGTCGGCGATGGCACGCTGCTGCTGGTAGAACTCATAGTTTCCCGAATAAGCGGTCAGCGAACCGGCATCGATCTCGACGATCTTGTTGACGATGCGGTTCATGAACTCGCGGTCATGCGAAGTCATCAGCAGCGCGCCGTCGTAGCCCTTCAGGAATTGTTCCAGCCAGATCAGGCTTTCCAGGTCGAGATGGTTCGACGGCTCGTCAAGCAGCATGACGTCGGGCCGCATCAACAGGATACGCGCCAGCGCGACGCGCATCTTCCAGCCGCCGGACAGCTTGCCGACATCGCCGTCCATCATCTCCTGGGAAAAGCCGAGGCCGTCGAGCACCTCACGCGCCCGGCCGTCGAGCGCATAGCCGTCGAGCTCCTCGAAGCGATGCTGCGCCTCTCCGTACTTCTCGATGATCTCGTCCATCCGGTCGGCCTGGTCGGGATCGGCCATGGCAGCCTCGAGTTCCGCCATTTCGGCCGCCACGTCGCTCACCGGCCCGGCGCCGTTCATCACTTCGGCGACAGCACTATGGCCCGCCATGTCGCCGACATCCTGGCTGAAATAGCCGATGGTGACGCCGCGATCGACCTGCACCTGGCCCTCGTCCGGCTGCTCCTGGCTGGTGATCATGCGAAACAGCGTCGTCTTGCCGGCGCCATTGGGCCCGACAAGACCGATCTTCTCGCCCTTCTGCAGGGAGGCCGACGCCTCGATGAAGACAAGCTGACGGCCATTCTGCTTGCTGATGCTTTCAAGTCTGATCATGCGGGTTTCCGGACTGTGCCTGCGCTGAAAGGATTTGCCCGGCGCCTTACGCGAAGGATAGCGGCAAAGGAAGAGGCAGAAGCGCCGCATACAGCCGATCTCCCCCCTTGTGGGGGAGATCGGCGGCTTCACGCCAGAAACACTCCAGAAACAAGATTCAACACGCCGGAAAAACTGGCGAAAAGATCGTCTGCGATAACCATCCCGTGGCAGCCGGACAGCGGCCGCCACTCGGCGCAATGAGATGATCCCGAAAATGCAACGACGTTCAACCCGATGGATGGTTGCCCTCGCGGGCGTTTCGCTCACCATGCTTGTGGTCGCACAGTCGGGTGCGGAAGCGGCGGTGACCCGGAGCGAATATTGCAGCCGGCTCGGTCTTCAACTCGACAGCGCCATCCAGACCCAAGCCGAACCCGGCGCCAATGCCAGTGAGATCGCCGAGGCAACGGCGCTCCAGGACAAGGCGAACCGGTTCTGTGCCGAGCGCAAGCAGGCGCAAGGCATTCGGGCCTATGCCAACGCCCTGAAACTTCTTGGCGTGACACCGGTCGACCTCAACCAGTGACAGCATCCTCCCGGGAAAAGGCCGCCACGCGCAGAACGCGAGGGCGGCTTTTTCTTGGGCAATGCCCGGTGTCGGTTCCTCCCGGCTATTTCTCGCCCAGATACTGGAAGACGGCCTGCTTCCACCAATCGCTCTCCATGGTCTGCAGCAGGGTGACATCGAGAGGCTTGCGCAATTTGCTGCCGAGCGGCAGCGCGATGGCATATTGCTGCTGGTCGAAGGTCGCGTCGAGAACCTGCAGGCTCGTCGCGTAGTTCTGCCCGACCAGCCAGCCGAGCAGCGGCTTGTCGTGGACCAGCGCATCGACCTTGCCGGCGCGCAGCGCGTCGAGCCCTTGCTGGATGGTGGCGAAGTCCTGATGGCGGATCTGCGTCGAATCCAGGTAGGACGCCGTCGAGGAGTTCTGCACGGCACCCACCCTGACCGCGGCGAGGTCGCTTTCGCCCTGCACCATCCCTTCCATCTGCGTCACCGTCAGCACCGACGTGACGCCAGCGGTGAACACCGCGATCACGATGATCGATCCCATCATCCAGAGTGCGGCCAGCACGCGCCCCGGCACGATTCGCGGGCCGAAGTCGCCGGTGCTGGCCTGCGTCGCGGCGATGGTCGACCACCACATGCTGGAAAACAGGCCCTTTGCGACGCCACCGCCGAAATCATCATTGTGGCGGCGCTCGAACATCCAGATCAGCACGCCGACCACGACGGAGATGACGATCAGCGCCAGCACCGCCTGCAGGAAGCCGAACGAGGTCAGCGCGCGCATCACCGGCCGCCATGAAGGCTGGTTGTTGAGCGGCGTCGCGATGCCGAGCCCGGTCGTGAAAAAGGGCTGCGTGAAATCGACCGCCTTTTCGCGGTCGGCCGTGACCGTGATCGCCGCCATCGCCGCATCGAACTTGCCGCTGACGACGCCATCGATCTGATCCTGCACGGTCGGCACTTCGACATAGCGGAAACGAAGCTTGAGCCGCCCGGCTATTTTCTGCCAGAGGTCGATGCTCAATCCGGACCAGGTGCCGTCCTGCAGCTTGAAGGCGAAGGGCGGCGCGGCCTTTATCCCAATCGATATCTCTTTCGTCGACAGGTCGGCGGGCAAGGATAGGTCGGGGGACGTCTGGGCGGCGGCGCCGGTTCCGACGCAGGCGACGATGGCCATGAGAAACAACGCCATCGTCCACGAAGCAACTCTTCTCAACGGCAACGACTCCAGGCAACCGCCGCACGATCGTCGCGGCGCTGGAAAAGGTAACGGCCACGCCGCCCTTCGTCCACCGGCCATGTCGGTGTCACCAGTCGGCGATGTGCAATGGCCTGTCAGCGATCCGGGGGCCTGGCAGCGATCCGGGCAAAAACAGGCAGTTAGGGCGGTTTCGCGATTCAAATGGTGAACCGCCCCCCACAAAGCCGGGCCGCATCGGTACCACCGGCTTTGCCCGCATCCAGATGCCTGAACGCCTATTTCTTGCCCTGCGGATGGATCGTCTCGCCACGCTTCAGCATCGCGACGAAGGTCTCGATCTTCTTTTTGCGGCCAGCCTCGGTCTTCATGTTGTGGGTGCGGAAGGCGAGCGCGAAGCGGTTCTGCGCGCTGAGTTTTTCCAGCATCGCCTTCGCGGCCGGCTCGGCGTCGATCGCCGCCCGCAGATCGTCGGGGATCTTCATCTCCCGGCTGCCGCCATAGGCCCGCGCCCAGCGCCCATCGGCCTTGGCTGCCTCGACCTGTTTCAGCCCATGCTCTGTCATGCGACCCTCCTCGATGAGCCGTGCGACATTGTCGATGTTGATCTTGCTCCAGATGCTCTTCCTGCCACGCGGCGTATAGCGCTGCAGGAAGCTTTTCTCATCCAGCCCCTTGCGCACCGCGTCGACCCAGCCGAAGCACAGCACGACATCGATGGCTTCCTTCGGCGTGATCGACCTCAGCCCCGAACCCACCTTGTGCACCTTTATCCACACCTCGGTTTCCGTGGCATGGTGCTGGCCGAGCCAGGCGTAGAAGCTGGCCGCGTCGGGGAACTCCCGGACCTTGTCCGGATCGACCTTGACCGGCGCCATCAGCGGGCCTGTCCATTCAATGCGAATGTCATTTGTGCCACCATGTCGCCTGCCACCATCGTCACCTCATCGGCCAGCATCATGGCACAACCCACGGCCAGTTTTCGTCAGCAGCCGACGCATCGGCGCCAGTCAGCGGAACGCACCACCCATCGCCGCGTTCCGGCATCAGTGCAACCGCCGGATGGAGGTTCCAATGGCGATCCAGACGATTTTCGCCCATGTCAGCTGCTCCAATCTCGAGGCCAGCATCGAATGGTACGAAAAACTCTTCGGCAAGGCGCCACAGCGCCGGCCGATGCCTGGGCTGGCCGAGTGGCAGTTCAGCGACAGCGCCGAGGTGCAGCTCTTCGAGGACAAGCACAAGGCCGGCACCTCGACGCTGACGCTCGGTGTGCTGCCGCTGGCGCCCGAACGGCTGAGGCTGGTGGATGCGGGCCTCGAACCCGGTCCTATCGAGAAAGCCGACCATTTCTGGATCATGCGCATTCGCGACCCCGACGGGAACCTGATGGTGTTTGCCAGCGCGGAACGCGACTAGCACACTTGCCATCCTTCCAGGGGAAAGGGGGCGCTGGCGCCTCCTCGCGCTGTGCTGTACCAAAGCGGGTATCACTGTCGGGGAACGCGCCATGAAATGTCTGCTCCTCGCTTTTGTCCTCGCGCTCCCCGCAACTGCCCTCGCCGAACCGATCGAAACCCAAAAAATCATCACCGCGGCCACCGGCGACTGGAACGGCGACGGCGCCATCGACCTGGCGATGATCGTCGAGACGGAACCCGGCGCTGCCATGGACATGCATTTTTTCCTCAGGGACAAGGAACACAATTTTCTCAAACCTGCCGGCATCGTGCAGGAGCAGATGTATGGCGAATGGAACGGCTACGACCGGCCAGGCTATGAGGCGTCCTACATCGAGCCGGAGCTGACCGCGCTGCCAAACGGCTCGATCAAGCTCGACATACCGGGGATACCGTCCAACGGCGCGCGGACCGACCAGACGCTGACGATCGCCTGGCGCAACAATGGCTTCGTCGTCGCCGGCTTTGCCTATGACTATCATGACTACATGAAGGACAATGTCGCCAGCGACTGCGACTACAATCTGCTGACCGGCAAGGGCAAAAGCAGCAAGATGCAGCCGGATGGCACCCGTATGCACAGGACCGTGGCGGTGGAAGGAAAGGTGGTGCCATTCGCCGAGTGGGATAGCGGGGCCAGCTTTACCGATTGCGGAGAATGAGCAGCCTTGCGCTTCGTTGCGCAAGGCAACGCATGACCGCCGCCCTGCTGTAAAATCCCGCAAGACCTGCGATGGTCCTCTTGGACGCGTCTCCCTCCCACCCTCGGAACACGCCATGCGATACCTGCTCTTCGCTCTTGCTTTCCTGCTCCCCACTACGGCGCTGGCCGAACCGATCGAAACCCAGAAGATCATCACCGCGCTGACCGGTGACTTCAACGGCGACGGTGCGCCGGACCTTGCCATGGTGATCGAGACCGAGCCCTCCGATCCGATGGACATCCATTTCTTCCTCAGGGACAAGGAGCACAATTACCTCAAGCCGGTCGAAACCGTGCACGAACAGATCGGTGGCGAGTGGAACGGTTACGACCGGCCGGGCTACGAGAACTCCGACACCGAGCCGGAACTGACGATGCTGCCCAACGGCTCGATCAAATTCTATCTGCCGGCACCGCCAGTCGGCAGCGAACGCACCAACCAGGCGCTGACCATCGCCTACCGCAACGGCACCTTCATCGTTGCCGGCTTCGCCTACGATTCGCAGGATTACCTCAAGGAGAATGTCGCCAGCGCCTATGACTACAATGTGCTGACCGGCGAGGGCGCCTGCTCGAAGCAGCAGCCGGACGGCAGCACGAAGCACAAGACCGTGTCGGCCGAAGGCCGGATCGTCGCCTTCAAGGACTGGAATTCGGGCGACGCCTTCACCGCCTGCCAGGAATAAGCGGCGCCCCGCCCTCCGGCCGGGGTCAGACCGGTGGCAGCGCTGCGGTGTTTGTCGTCTGGGACAGCCCTGGTGCGCTGAACGAGACCGCTGCGCGGCTGGCATTATCGGCATCTCCGATAACACCATCGGTTTCTTCCGTTTCCCCTTGGCGCCCTGGCCTGCCAATCCCCTGCCCTTGTCCCTCCAAGCAAAGGCAGAGCGAAATGAGCATTCCGAACCAGAAAATCCTGATCGTCGGCGGCGGCTCCGGCATGGGCTTGGCACTGGCCAGGCGTTGTGTTGAGGCCGGTGCGGAAGTCGTCATCGCCGGACGAGGTGAGCAGAGATTGCAAGAGGCGCGCCAGGCGTTGGGCGGCCCCGCCAATCTGGATGTGGCCGCTGTCGACCTCACGCAGGAAGACCAGGTCACAGCCCTTTTCCAGCGCGTCGGCGGGCTCGACCACATCGTCAGCACCGCCGCCGACATCGAAGGCGCCTACCGTCTGCTGCCGGAGCTTGACCTAGAGGCGGCGCTACGCGTGGTCGAGAGCAAGCTCTTCGGTCCGCTGCTGCTGGCCAAGCATGGTGCGCCACAACTTACACCTGCCGGCTCGATGACTTTCGTTTCCGGCATCGCCGCCTACCGCCCGGCCGCACGCGGCTCGGTCGTTGCCGCTGTCAATGCCGCGCTCGAAGGGCTGGTGCGGGCGCTGGCGGTGGAACTCGCGCCCATCCGCGTCAACGCCGTGTCGCCCGGCTGGGTCGACACCACGATCTGGACGCAGGTCGCCGGCGACAACAAGGCCGAAATGCTTGGTGCGATGGCCGAGCGGCTGCCCGTCGGGCGGATCGGCCAGCCCGAATGCCATCGCCTTCCTGATCGGCAACGGCTTCACGACGGGAACGACGCTGCATGTCGAGGGCGGGCATCGGCTGGTTTAGTTTGAAAATCCGCTCGGACCCACAGCCTGAGTCCCACTTTGGGTATCCACTTCAACCTGCCTCGGCTATGGCACCCCGCCGCCGAGCGCGGCGGGGGTAGTTCGATCTAAGCCCTCGAACTATTTCGTCTTTCGAGGATCGTCGGCTGGATTAATGTACTTTATGCCCCACGGGCCATTAGTGGTGAGCTGGAGTACCGTCTCTTCGTCGAAATAAGCAAAATGCGCCATGCCCGGCGGCAAAGCGAAATAGCTGCCCGCAGGAATTGCTTTGGCGGTGCTCCGGTCGGCGGTCTCGCCCATGCCAAGATTAACGGTTCCCGATATTACTGTGTCAACTTCAAGCCCTGGATGCGTGTGGGGCGCGATCGCATACCCAGCCGGCAATTTAAGCCGAAGGGCAAACGGACCTTCTTTGGTCGGATCGCCGTACAGGATTGCCAACTGTGCTCCAGCAGGGAGCGTTTTGGGTCCAGGACCCCACTTAACCTCGCTGGGAGTGATCACAGTGCGCGCGTCCTCTGCCGAAGCAAAGGGGGCGATTGCGCAGGATACGATCCAGCCGACTGCAAGTAGCGATGCAACTTTCATGGTAGCCTCCCGTCTAAGCGGGCTACCCATTCCGGCGGCGTGCCGGGTTGGGCTCGCCAAAACTGTTCAGAGTAGGTCCGCGCGCCACGCCTACGCAAGCGATTTGTCGGCTCAGTATCGCCGCTGCCCTCGGCGAAAGCGCACGCGAGTCTCGCGCATGCGCTTCGCCCAAGAATCTCGAGCACGGCTTCTCAAACGATGTTGACGTGCCGCGTTACCTGGCCATTGCTTTCCCAGTACGCTTCTTGGCGATGATGGGATCGTCCATTGCGGGTTGGACCTGCCCTCCAGTGCTAACCGCACGCGAGGTGACGGTGTGCTCCCCGGCAGAGGGCTTGGGCCAGTCGACGGACCACATCTTCCAGGCGAAGTCCGCCTTGTCGGTGTCGTCGATTGTCGCTCGCATCCACGGCCCGTCGTCGACTTTCACCTCGACCCGGTCGATGGGCCCGCCCCAGGCGGCGCCGACAATACGATAGTCATTGCTGATATGAGTGACCCGGGCCGGTGCCGATTTCAACCGCGCCCGCCCGACAGAAGTTTCCACCCATACTGTCTCTCCGTTGTGATCTTCCTCGCGGAGCGTGACGTAGTCGCGTCCCATGAAACGGTTCTCGAAGCGCTGGTCGCGCACGTCGATACGCTGAAGCCATTTCGCGTTCGCGATCCCATACCAGCCGGGCGCTATCAGCCGCAACGGGAAGCCATTGTCAGGGGGCAAGGGAGTACCGTTCATCTCATAACAAAGGATGTTTTTGGGATCCATGGCGTCGGCGAGCGACATGCTGCGGGCGAAATTCTGCGTGAACTTGACATCGTCGGCTCGCTTGATTTCCCCTTTATCAGCACCCCAAAAAACAACCTCGATACCACTGTCAAGGACCCCCGCCTCGTTAAGGATCGGGGCCAGCGGCGTGCCGGCCCAGCGCGCATTGCCGATGCCGCCGTTGAAAAACGGCAGGCCGGTATTACCCGAACACTCGACCGTGAACGTAACTTCCTGACGTGGGCGAGCCTTAATGTCGGCGAGTGTTAGCGCTGTCGGCTTGTTGACCAGACCACTGATTTCGAGTTTCCACTTGCTTTCGTCGATGACCGGACGGTTGAAATGCGCGATTGAAAAGAACCTGTCGTTGGGCGTCACCCAGGAATCGAGATCCTCCCAGACAAGCTGATTTTTGATGACCTCTGGAACCGGGTTTGGCGGGAGCTGATCGAGCCATTTGATGACTTTCTCGCCGGCCCGAGTTGGAAAAGCGTGGGCAACCCGTGATTGAAAGAACGCCAATGCCGCGAGAGCCGCGCCGCCTTGACCGATGAATTCACGTCTCGGAAGATGATGCATGATGACTTCTCCTCCAGTGAAAAGTTTGAGATCTCCTTCAGTGATGAATGCAATAGCGGCCGAAGTCGCGCTAGGAGAGGCCGGCCGAGGTGGC
The DNA here is from genome assembly GCF_006442705.1 of Mesorhizobium sp. B1-1-7. Taxonomy (NCBI): domain Bacteria; kingdom Pseudomonadati; phylum Pseudomonadota; class Alphaproteobacteria; order Hyphomicrobiales; family Phyllobacteriaceae; genus Mesorhizobium; species Mesorhizobium sp. B1-1-7. The sequence goes on from NZ_VFWQ01000022.1 coordinate 41,067, forward strand.
AATTGTGTGAGAGCGCACGGAATAGACCTAGAAGCGCGCTTTGGTTAAAGCGGAGTCTTCCTCTCATTCGCCAGCTAAGGTCCAGCAAGCGATCGGGAACCATATTCCCTATCTGTCCTTGTGGCGAGGGTTGCGGCTTGGAATCTTCCGAATCACCGCACCTTCAATCCAACTCCGCAGCACGCGAAATGCTTTGGCAGATTTCGAACTAGCATGGCCCGACATCAGGAACTGTTTGCAAACAAGGCATTGGAGTGTTTCGTCGATTCAGCTCCTGAACGCTCAGTTGGCATAAGCGTATCGCGAGCGGCGGCAAGCAATTGCCGGAGCGCCGCCGGCTGGACGCGCCGGCGTCGCCAGATCATCGTCAGCGGCGCCGCCCGCGCCGAACCGGGCCATGGCAGTTCGACGATGTCGCCACGTGCGATCGCATCGCTGACAACAATGCGTGGAACGAGGCCGAAACCCGCGCCGGCGGCCACCAACCGCGCAATGACGCCGATGCTGCCGACTTCGGCGGCAATTTCTGGCGCATCGACACCCGCCTCGACAAAGGCAGTGTCGACCATGTGCCGGTAGATGCATCCGGGCTCGGTCGCCACGAACCGCAGTTTGGCGAGCGCGGCAATGTCGCCTGGGGCGGTGCCCTGCCCCGGAGCCGCGACCAGTACCAGCGGTTCGGCTATTATCGTACGCCTGGCGAAACGCTGATCGGAAGCGTCCTTCGCGAAATGGCGAGGCTCGAAGCAGAAGACGACATCGATATCGCCGTCCTCCAGCTGGCGCAGCAGCGCGCCGCTGCCTGCCACCTTCATCCGCACGATGATGCCGGGGTGGCGGGCCTGGAACCCGGGCAGCCACGGCGCCAGCCGAGCCGAGGCGATCGTCTCCAGCGCACCGACGGTCACCTGCCCGCTCGTCTGCCCGGCCGCCGCCTGCACAGCCGCACGCGCCTCTGCGTCGAGCCGCAACAGCTCTTCGGCGACGGGCTTCAACGCCAGTCCCGCCGGGGTCAGCTCCAGGCCGGCCTTCGAACGCGTGAACAAGGCAGCGCCAAGCTCGGCCTCGAGCGACTGGACCTGGTCGCTGACGCTCGACTGCGCGAGATGGACGGCCTCGGCGGCGCGTGTAACGTTGCGGGTTCGCGCCACGGCGAGAAAGGTCTTGAGCAGTCTTGGATGCATCGCCTGGCCGAAATGGTAAGGCCTACTGCAGCTGCGGCTTTTTCAGGAAACTGCCACGGTCGGCGGATTTGACGCGCAGCCAGGTCTCGCGGCCGTCGCGCACCACCCGCATCGGGATCTCGGCGCCCGCAGAGCCGCTGTCCCACAGCTTGCGATAGAAATCGGCGAGCCCATCGACCGCGCCGTCGCGAACCTCGGAGATGACGTCGCCCTCGCGCAGGCCGGCCTTGGCGGCCGGGCCGCCTTCGGTCACGCTCATCACCACCACCTGGCCGTCGCTTTCGGCCGACAGGGCGCCAAGCCAGGGCCGCGGCGGCTTGGCCACCTGGCCGCGCGTCAAGAGATCGTCGAGGATCGGCGGCAAAAGATCGATCGGCACGATCATGTTTATATCGGCGACCTCGCCGGCGCGGCTCATCTGCAGGCGCAACGAGCCGATGCCGAGCAGCGCGCCATCGGCTCCGAACAGCGGCGCACCGCCCCAGGACGGATGCGCGGGCGCGATGAAGATCGCCTCGTCGAGCAGATACTCCCAATAGCCGGCGAATTCCTGCTTGGTGACGATCCTGGCCTCGACAGCTCGGCCGATGCCGTCGGCAAGCACGACCGCATCGCCGATCCTGGCCTTGCCGGCGTCGCCCAGCGCCACCGCTGGCAGGCCGGTCGGCGCCAGCGCCTGGACCAGGCCGAAGCCCGATTCCTGGTCGTATGCCAGCGCATGCGCGGGGACGACACGGCCGTCATGCGTGGTCAGCCAGACCTCCTCGGCCTCGGTGATGAGATAGCCGATGGTCAGCACCAGCCCATCGTCGCGGATGACGACGCCGCTGCCTTCCCTGAGCGTGCCCAGCGCGCCCGCCGTGAAGGCGTCTTCCGGAACGGTGGCGCGCACGGCAACGACGGAGCGCGGATTGGGATTGGCGGTCATGATTTTGTCCTGCGATGCGAATGCCCTGGCGGCTTGTTCTATAGGTATGCCTTGGAGGGGATGGTGCAAGGGGTGAGAAGCGGTCCGCGCAGCGGACAAAAAGCCAATTGCCTGGCTTTTCGAGCTTCGAATGGTGAAGATCCGGTTCGCCTTCGGGCGGATCAAAGGTCCAATGGACCGTTTGAAGGGGCTGAACACCTGAAGAGCGGGGAGCCCGGATCAAAAGGTCCAGTGGACCTTTTGAAGGGGCTGAACACCTGAAGAGCTGTGAGCCTGCGAAGAGCGGGCCTCCGGGGAGAAGGAAGGAGCCGGCGCTCTATATTGACAATAGTTCAACGCAAGTTGAACTTCCCGCTCCGCAGCCCTAGCTGTAGGTGGATCCGCCCCCGATCCCGTTCTGTCTCCCCCATCACGCCACGAGGCCCGACATGACCGACTATACCCCGCCGAAAGTATGGACCTGGAACAAGCCGAGTGGCGGCGCCTTCGCCAGCATCAACCGGCCGATCGCCGGGCCGACGCATGACAAAGAGCTGCCCTTCGGCAAGCACCCGCTGCAGCTTTATTCGCTGGCGACGCCGAACGGCGTCAAGGTGACGGTCATGCTGGAGGAGCTTCTGGCGCGCGGCCACGAAGGCGCCGAATACGATGCATGGCTGATCCGCATCAACGATGGCGACCAGTTCGGCAGCGGTTTCGTCGAGGTCAACCCCAACTCCAAAATCCCGGCCTTGATGGATCGCAGCGGCGCCACGCCGGTGCGCGTCTTCGAATCCGGTTCGATCCTCGTCTATCTCGCCGAAAAGTTCGGCGAATTCCTGCCCACCGAACAGCCGGCGCGGGCGGAGGTGCTGTCCTGGCTGTTCTGGCAGATGGGCTCGGCGCCGTATCTGGGCGGCGGCTTCGGCCATTTCTACGCCTATGCGCCGGAAAAATTCGAATACGCCATCGACCGTTTCTCGATGGAGGTGAAGCGCCAGATGGACGTGCTCGACCGCCGGCTGGCCGAAACGGAGTATCTCGGCGGCAAGGATTACTCGATCGCCGACATGGCGGTTTGGCCCTGGTATGGCGGGCTGGCGCTTGGCCGCATGTACAATGATTCCGCCGAATTCCTCTCGGTGCACGAATACAAGCACGTGCAGCGCTGGGCGAAGGCGATCGACGAGCGGCCGGCGGTCAGGCGCGGCCGCATGGTCAACCGCGCCTTCGGCGAACCGGCTCTGCAGTTGCACGAGCGCCATGACGCCAGCGATTTCGACACGGAGACGCAGGACAAGCTCGCCGCCGAATAGGCGGCAAGGCCCGCTTCAAAAGAAAGCCCGCCACGAAGCCGCGGCGGGCTTTTCCCAAGAGTTGGGCCGGTATCAGTTAGTCGGTGTCGCACCCTCTTTCATGGCCAGGCCACGGATCAGTGCAGCACTTCGACGATTTCGCGCGTGTCGGGGTCGACCAGGACGGTCTGGTCGTTGATCACGGCGACGCGGTACCTGACGTTGGGTACCTCGCGCAATTCAACCCTGTCCGGCACAGGCGAGCCGAGCTTGAGCTCGACGCCCAAAAGGTTCACCGACGCCAGCGGCTCCTTCTTCACGTATTCGCGGACGACTGTCTCATCCTGTGGCTGCACGACGACGGTTTCCGCCAAGGCCGTGCCAATACCACCCATCAGGACGATCGCAGCAGCCGCACTCGTAGCAAGATAGTGTTTCATAACAAACCTCCATGGTTGGATATCTCAAACCCGCCCTGCAGGAAAACTCCGCCACCGTCGCGAGGTTCCATCTCGATTTTTGGAATAAATGCGCCATTCAGGCAAACTGATGAGAATTTCCGCCGTTGACAACATTGTGATTATATATGGATCACGCAGACCTCAGAGGTTATTTTCAGAGATTACATTTTTCGTGAAAAATATAAGCGAAAAATACTTTCACCGTGAAGCGCGCCGGGCCGTACTTCTTCACGGAGTGAATTCGATCTGGTCTGCCTATTGCCTTAGCTACAGCTAACGTGGAGCGCGCCGCGTCGTTCCCGGATACCCCTTCGCCGCACCCGAAAAAGGCCCGCCCTGCCGGGAGCAGGACGAGCCTTTAACGGCGCCGGCGGAGGTGGCAGCCTCACCGGTCACATCAGGGAAACGCCGGCTCTGGCACCTTGGTTCCAGCAATCGGACGGCGTGGCTGACGTTTGCCGTTCTCTCGCTGATGGCGCCCTTTGCCGGCTTGCCCTGTGCACGCGCGAATGGATGGGCCGGTAGCGAAAAGCACTCCTGATCCACCCGGACATCATCGATCCCGGATGTCGGCCTTCAGAACCAGACACCATCCCGATGCAGCGGCGGAACAGCGTTCACCGTATCCTCGCTTGTCGCGGCATGATGCGCGCGCCTGTAGATCAGCCGCACGACGAGCATGAAGTATCCAACCTGCAGGACAAGCAATGTCACGACCGTCCAGGCGAGTGCCTCCCAGAAAGAACCGGTGGCCAGATAGGTCCAGACCGCGATAACGACGGTCGTGACTGACATCCCTACGAGAAAATGTCCAAAATACATCGATCCCAAAATCGCTCAAACCGCCCCGGTTCAAACGACTCCCCTGCCTGAATTCCCATTACCCGCCCACAACGTTTCATTATTTTAGCGACTTCGCAACTATGTGATCGCCCGATCCGGAACAGCTCGCGAAATTTCTTGCGCGACCGCCCGGTCGGGAGCAATTTAATGCTCACGGACCGGGGTAATGGAGAAAACAAGTCCGAGGGATGGGGAAATGACGCTCAAACTGATCGGGGCCGGTTTCGGCCGCACTGGCACGTGGTCGACCTTTGCCGCGCTCAATAGGCTCGGCCTGCCTTCCTACCACATGCAGGAAGTAATCCTGAACAAGGCCAACAAAGGTCATCTCGATTTCTGGCGCAAGGTGGCCAACAGTGCGCCCGGCAGCCAGCACGACTGGAACCGTGTGTTCGCCAACTATACAGCCACCGTGGACAATCCCGGCTGCTGCGTGTGGAAGGAACTGATGGTTGCCTACCCCGATGCCAAGGTACTGCTGACGCTCCACCCGCGCGGCGCCGAAGCCTGGTACGAGAGCACGATCGACACAATCTACTTCACGGAGAATGTCTGGCAGTTCAAGATCCTGGAATGGCTGACGCCGTTCGGCCGGAAATTCGGCGATATGTCGAGGAAACTGGTGTGGGGTCGCACGCTGAACGGTGTAATGGAGGACCGCGCCAAGGCTGTGGCGCGCTACAACGCCTATGTCGAGGAGGTCATGGCAGCGGTGCCGCCGCAGAAGCTGCTGGTCTACAAGGTGACCGAAGGCTGGGCTCCGCTTTGCGAATTCCTCGGCGTGGCGCTGCCCAACGAGCCGTTCCCCAACCTCAACGACCGCGAGACGATCAAGAAGATCATCCGCGATATCGTCAAGGGCTCCTACATCATGCTGGGGCTGACGATCGCGGCGATCGTGGCGGTGGTCGCAGCGCTCTGGTGGTGGCTGGGCTGACGCGCAAGCCTTCGGTGGTCATTAGGCGCAACCCCTACCGCTATCAGGCGGGAACAAATGGCGGCACGCCGAGTTTCGCTTGCACTCCTTTCAAGGATTGGAGGCTGGCATGGCACCGCGCGAAAAACCACGCACCGACATGGAAGAAGACGGTCCCGAGGCCGATGGCCCGACCATCGAGCAGCAGGACTGGGACGCGGTCAAGGGCGGCCAGATCCTGCCTGACTCAGTGCCGGAAAATGGCGACATGCGCTACGGAACAGAGCAAGAGGGCGAACTGCCCGAGGAAGACGATGACAACGCCTATCAGGACAGCGACGACGCCCTCCCGGACGACGAGGAAGAAGCCGCGATCAGGCGTGATTTGAACCGCGAGGGAGGGTTCGACGAGACGTGAGCCGTGACTTGATCCGATCAGCCGTTGGTGATTTGCCGCGTCTCGACGACGTTGTTTTTCGCCTCGCAAGTGCCGGCAAAAAAGCTTCGTCGGCTATTTTTTTGACGCTTTCCTACCTCCGGCAGCGCCGCACCATTATATCTCGTTTGACTAAAATAGCGGAACGTCCAATGGACATTGCCGGAACCGAACAGGGCCCCTCGGACCTTTGCGTTCGGCCGTTAAGACCTTGGTCCTACAGGGAAACGCAAACGGCCGAATAAGGCCTCCTCCGGGAACATCTGGCCCTTGCCGCCGTTTTGCGGCGAGGTCTCCGGACCCGCCTCATCTCGGAGGAAACGAGCGGTGCCCCATCGGTCCATCATCATCAACACAGGCCACGGTCCGGGTACGGCGATTGCCGTATTGACGGTCGGATTGGTGGCGGTGGGGATTGTTTTCCTCATCCTGGGCGGGGCGCTCTATCTTGGCGAGCAGCCGTCCAGTCAACATGTTCTCTCTTCCGCGCCAGCCCGATCGATCCAGGCGGCCGACCGAGGGGCGAACCGATGAAGGGCGTGGCTTGTCGTCTCAGAACTTGCAGTTGATCTTACCGACGACGATTTTTTCCGTGTCGTGGTTGTCGACGAAGAAGCCAGGGCTTACGTCGCTTTCTGCCGCCGAACGATTGCTGGCGTCGCCATAGATAAGGCGACGGCCAACAGACGTCCACGCGCCGAAGCCAGATAGTCCTGCTTGGTCTCATGGCTCAAATGCAACAGGCAGGAAAAACTGTTTCGCGCCATTGCCCCGCGAAGCAGAGCGCTGAATCCGCGCCGCAGCTCCTGCCTATTCCGCTTTCGCGGAAGTTTCGAGCGCCCCGCAATGTGTCATGTTGCAGTCGCGGCGGTACGAGCCGCCCTGGTTGACGCGGACGCCCGAGCCATCCCAACAATGCGCCCCCCCGTCCGCGTCGGCCATGGCAAACGATTGGGACGCGATCACGACTTTCCTGCCAGCCGGCAAAAGCCAGCAATGGGCCGATATTCTGCCGGTCGGCCATTTCAATGCCAAGATACAAGATGCCGCGCGGCTGCCTCTACGGTCCATGTGTGCCCTGGTCCATCAATAGAATGCGTCATCCAGAGCCGCGTGCAATTGCACCCCCGATGGCAAAGCGAAAAACAACCTTGCGCGGGCCAGGCCTGCGCTGTCCTGCATCTCCGCCGCACGGCCGAACAGGGATGCGCCCTGTCCGACCAGATTATCAGTGACATCAACGCATCGCAAAAAATGGCGGGAAAGCCCCACGGCGGCGGCCTTCAGGCGAGCATGATTGACACCAGTCGGCGATGTGGCACACTTCTAGAGGGAATATTCTGGAGAGTACAAGCCTTGAAGAAGATTTATGAGCGGCCTGCTCTGGTCAAGAAAGGCAATTTGAAGTTGATCACCGCCTCGGTCAACGGCGGCGTGGTGGTTTCCGGGCGGTGACTTCGGAACGCATCTGATTTTTTGTGGCGAAATATTGGGGAGACGGAACCATGAAGAAGACCTACGCGCGGCCTGCTCTGATCAAGAAGGGCAATTTGAAACTGATCACGGCCGGGACTAACGGCACGGTCGTGACTTCGAACCCGGGCCCGCAATAGTTCAGCGCGTCAGCACCAGATCGTCCAGCACCATCTGCCAATGATGTTTCGTAGAAAGACGGACACGCGTTATTTTTCTGAGCATCGGGGCGTAGTGCAGCGGTGAAAGCGCCGACAGTGCCAGCTCATCGCTGGCCACCAGTTGCTCACCCAGCCAACACTCGATCAGCGCCATCTCCCCTTCCGATTTTAGCCATGCAGCGCTCAAAAGCACGGAGTGGAACCCGAACGGCGTCTCGCTCCAGAACTCGGCCGGGTAGCCGCTGCTGGTATAAGCCACGTGGTCGCCCGAGACATTGCCGTTGACATAGCCTTCGCTGCCCTTGGTGTGATCCTGCGCCATGGCGTTCAGGTTGCGCCATTGCAGCCCGGCATGGCCGCATGGGATCTTGCGGAAGCCTCGCCCGGTGACGTCGTCGAAGCCGATCGTGCGCAACGCCGACTTGCCAGGCAGCGTTTGCGGCGACATCAGCCCGAGATCGGTCGGATAGGGCGAAAGCGCAAGCTGCCGGTCGAGGCCGCCGCCGGCGATCACCACTGCGTCGGCCTCGTCGGCAAGCTCGAGCCGGAAGGCCGTGTCCGGCGCCAGCGCCCGCCTCTCCAGCTCTTGCCCGCTCGCCATCACCGACAGTGTCGCGGCGCCGTCCGCCGCCATCCTGCCGGCCAGGCTGCGCGGCGGCGCCAGGCCGACCGGCCTCGGCAGGTCCTGCGACACCAGACCGGTGGGCGAGCCCGGCTCCAGCCAGAAACGCTGCGATTGCGTCACGTTGGCACTGGGCGACCGCCATCCCGGTGGCACCGAAACCGAGAACCCGTAGGTGCCGGGTAAGCGGATCGCGGCATTGGCCGAAGATGTCGACATGGCAAAATTGGCAAAGCCAACGTTGTTTGTCCTGGCGGAAGCCACAAAGCCACCCTGCTCGTCGAACAGCCGCACCATGATACCGGCCATCGGCCGGTCGCCCACACCATATTTGCCGTCGCGGTCGACATCGAAATAGACAAAGGACGAGTAGTTGACGGTGCCGGTGCTGCGCCCCCAATCGCCGCGCACGGCATAATCGTTGGCCGGATCGGCCCGGCGAGCCGTGCGGCGACGGGACCGCGCTTGCCGCAACAGCCAGACGACGCAGGCCGCGACCGCGATGATGGCAGCGGCCGAGAGCATGATTTCGACGAGGCCGAAATCATGCATGGCAGATACGCTTCGGTCGGCGATTGCTGTCGATGTTCATGGACAACCCGGCTGCAAGAGTAGGCAACCTAGCTTGCGACACCGCCGCTGCACAGATGGTGCCGGCAGGGACGGCGTGGTGATGCCGCAAGGCGCGTGCTTCACTTCACCTCCACCCACACCGGCGCATGATCGCTGGCGCCGTCTTGGCCGCGCACGTCGCGGTCGATGCCGGCCCCTTTCAATCGGCGCGCCAGTGTCTTCGACAAGAGGATGTGATCCAGCCGCAGGCCCGCATCGCGCGGCCAGCGGTTCCGCCGGTAATCCCAGAACGTATAGAGCGTCTCATTCGGGCGCTTCTTGCGCAACGCATCGGTCCAGCCTTGCTCGAGAAGTGCGGCAAAGGCAGCCCGGCTTTCCGGCTGCACCAGCGCGTTGTCGTCATAGGAGCGGGTGGCGTAGATGTCGCGCGGCTCGGGCACGATGTTGTAGTCGCCGGCCAGCACCACAGGCAGGCCGGTGTCGATGAGTTGTTCGGCATGTGCGTTGAGCCGCTCGTGCCAGGCGAGTTTGTACTGAAATTTTGGTCCCGGCCGCGGATTGCCGTTCGGCGCGTAGAGGCAGGCAATGACGATGCCGTTCACCGCCGCCTCGATGTAGCGGCTCTGCTTGTCCCCATCATCGCCCGGCAAGGCATCGCGGGTCAGGATGGGCTCAGCGCCCCGCGCCAGGATGGCCACACCGTTCCAGGTCGGCTCGCCCTTCCACACCGCACCATAGCCGGCATCGGCAAGCACGGTGCGCGGAAACTGCATGTCGCGCGCCTTCAATTCCTGCAGGCAGACGACATCGGGTTTTGCGGCAGCCAGCCACGCCAGCAGGTTCTCGAGCCGGCTGTTGATGTTGTTGATGTTGAAGGTGGCGATCTTCATTGGGAATTTAAATGAGGTCGATGGGAACCCTTCATAAAAAGAATAATATCGGGGAAAATTAGAGCTTCAAAAAGAAGAATTATCGAATATACCGCAGATTCAAATACTCCGTATGACTTGTCGAACATGACAAATACCGATGATACCCCGATAAAATAAACCACAACAGAGAACCGCTTGAACCGAATTATCTGATTTGAATCAGACATAAACCAAAAATAATTCCTATATTCTTCTGAGTTATTCATTACAATATAAATGTATATAAGTGACAAAATGAATGATGCGTATTCGATAAATAGTAAATGACTTACGTCTAAATAGGACATCGCCGCAAGGAAGACGCAACATAAAATTAACAACGCCATTGCAAAGAAGGCGCTACCTGTTTGCAGCCTGCCTTTCCCATATACTATGTAGAGCAAAATTACCTCTTCTGATCTCTACCTGTACGAAAATCCGCTCGGTTAGCCAATGCGCGCGTCTCCCAATCCCTCACTGTCTCCGCCAGCGTCCTCAAATGATCGGCTGTCGAAAGTCCCGAAACACTCTTGCGCGGCTTCAGATCGTGGTCGCCATCCTCCAGCCAGACGACCTCGATGCTGTCGGAAAGCCCATAGCCCGCCACCTCGTCCGGCGTGCCGAACTCGTCGCGCGTGCCCTGGAAGATCAGCGTCGGTGTCTTCAGCCCGATGAGATGCTTTGTCCGCAACTGCTCGGGCTTGCCAGGCGGATGGAAGGGATAGCCGAGACAAACCAACCCGACGATCTCGCCCTTGGCGAACATCTCGTCGGCGACCATCGAGGCGACCCGCCCGCCCATCGACTTGCCGCCGATGATCAGCGGCCCAGTCACACCCCTGGCGCGAAGATCGGCGATCGCCTTGATGTATTCCGGGTTGACCGTCTCGGCGCGCGGCGGTGGCTTGCGATGACCGTAGCGGCGGGCCGCCATATAGTGGAACTCGAAGCGCACGACCTGGAAGCCAGCGGTGGCAAGAGCCTTGGCGGTGGCGGTCATCGAGGGAGAATCCATCGACGCGCCGGCGCCATGGGCGAGCAGGATGGTGACGGGGGCGGTGTCGTAGCCGTCGAAGAGGAAGCTGGTCATGGGGTCAGGTCCAGCGCGACGGCGACGCTGCCGATCTCCCCCGCAAGGGGGGGAGATTGGCTGCTATCGCGGCCTTCGCCAATCATGATCATCCCGCCGTCCGCGCCAGCTGCATATCCACGAACTGCACCCCCTTGGCCGCCACCCCAGCCCATTCCGACACCGCATCAAGCTCCAGATAGCGCACCCAGAGCCGCCGCGCTTCCAGCAGATTGCCGGCGTCGAATTCCAGCCGGGCGAGGTTGAACACCGGGTCGGCATAAGTCTTGTCGAGCGCGATCGCCTTCTGCAAATGCCTTCGCGCCGAGGCCTCGCGGCCCTGCTCGCTCATCAGCCCCGCGAGGTTAAACCAGGCTTCGACGAAGGCCGGGTCGAGTTTTATGGCCCGGGCGTAGTCATGTGCGGCCTCCGCCGCGTGGCCGCCGGCGCGCAGGCAGTTGGCGCGGTTGAAGGCAGCGATGGCATCGCTCGGGTCGATGGTGAGGCAGCGCTGGTAGAGCGCTGCAGCACCATCATGGTCGCCGCCCTCCTCCGCCATTTCGGCCTCGGTGAACAGTTCCTCCAGCATGTCGTCGCCACTGGCGGCAGCGCCGAGATCGAACAGCAACTGCCCGTCGAGTTCGCTCTGGCCGCCTTCGAGATAGATCGCGTCGGGTCGGCCGTGCTGTGAACCGACATTGAGCGACTTGGCGGTCAGCGAAGCGACCGGACCGGATCGGTGCACGGAGCGCGCGATCGCTCCCCAGGTCGCGCCGCCGGCCACCAGCCCGGCATATTTGCGCGCCAGGATCAGGTCGCGGAAGGAATAGGGTTCCGCATCATGCTCGAAGGCATCGAACAGCGAGAGCAGGTGAAGATCGGCGCCGGACAGCCTCGATTGCTCGATCAGCGATTGCCGCGACAGGGAAGATGCCTCCGGCGCCTTCATCAGCCCGAGCCGGCGCAGGAAACCGTTCTCGCTGAGAAGCATGCGCCCAGCCACGCGCTCGGCGGCGACACGGCGCTCGATCTCGGCATCGCCGCCTTTCGTCAATCCGGCCTTGGCAAGAAGTGTACGGCCAAACACGACATGCGTGGTGCGCCGGGTGATGCCGCGCCTGAGCTGGCCGTGCTGGCGCTCGACCTCGCGCGCGGCGAGCCGGAGCGGAAACGCCGCCAGCGCGCCAACGGTGCCGAAGACGGCGCCTGGAACCGAAACGGCGGGTGCCGTCATTTCTTGCTCTTGCCGACCGCCTTCAGCAGATTGGCCTTCAGCGGATTTTCGGCCGCACCGCCCGCTACCGCTTTCTTGGCGGCCGGCTTGGCGACTTCATCGGCCTTGCTCTTCGACTTGGCCGGCGGCTTCGACTGCGAAAGGCTGGCCTTCAGCGCATCCATCAGGTTGATGACATTGCCACGCTCGGGGGCTGCCGCGATGATCGGCTTGTGCCCTTTGAGCTTCTCGCGGATCATGCCCATCAGGGCGATCTCGTAGCGGTCCTCGTAATTCTTCGGATCGAAGGTGGTTTCCTTCTGCTTGATCAGCGCTTCGGCGAGCTCGAGCATTTCCGGGTCGGGCTTGCCCTCCGGGATATTGCCGAAATATTCAGCCGTGCCGCGCACTTCGTTCGGGTTCCTCAACGTGCACACGAACATGCCGTTCTCGCGCGCGCCAATCGTCACCACCCGCTCGCGGCTGGATAGAACCAGCCGCGCGATGGCGAGCTTGCCGGACTTGCGCATGGCTTCGCGCAGCACCGCGAAGGTTTCCTCCGCCATCGCGCCATCCGGCGCCAGATAATAGGGCGCATCCTGGTAGATGACATCGACCTCGTCCTCGTCGACAAAAGCCTCGATGTTCATCGTGTGGTTGGATTCGATCCTGACCGCATCGAGGTCGGCGTCATCGATGATGATGTACTGCTTGTCCTCGTACTCGTAACCCTTGACCAGGTCCGAGCGCTCGACGAGCCCCAGTTCCGGGTCGACCGGCTTCATGTTGATGCGGTTGTGGGTCTTCTTGTGCAGTTGGTTGAACGAGATGCGTTCGCTGGCACTGGTAGCGGGATACAGCCGCACCGGACAGCTCACCAGACTGAGCTTGAGATAACCCTTCCAACTTGCCCTGGGCGCCATGATACACTCCTACGCGGCCATGCACTGACAAAGAACTGCAGCGCTTTCCGTCCGAAGGACGGTTGGCGCCGTGGAAATCCTACACCGACCCCGCACGATACCGGCAAATCCCTGACGAAATCTTCCGGGACGTCTTTGAGGTCGTTGGGGAGAGAATAATTCAAATTGTCGGAACCGTCGATGGACTGGGCGAAACCATGCTCTGCTGGAGGGACAGCACCCCCCTCTGCCCTGCCGGGCATCTCCCCCGCAAGGGGGGAGATTGGATGTCGCGAATGCCTTCGCCAATCTCCAACATTGAAAAACTGGCACTACCGGCGACGCTGCCGATCTCCCTCCTTGCGGGGGAGATGGCCGGCAGGCCAGAGGGGGGTGTGAAGGATCGCGACGCTTCTGACCTGCGCTCCTAGCTAGCAGCACTACCTTACCGGCTGGAACACCGGCAAATCCCGCGCGAACTCCTCGATCTCCGCCCAGGGATCACCCGACGTCTCCAACAACCCCGGCAGCGAGGAATAGTTCAGGTCCTGCGGCGCATCGATCGCCTCCAGGTCGCCCCAGCTCACCGGCGTCGAGGCCGGCAGGTTGGTGCGTGCCCGCAGCGAATAGGGGGCAGCGGAGGTGTGGCCGCGCGCGTTGCGGTGGTAGTCGATGAAGATGCGCTTCTTGCGGTTCTCCTTGCCCATGGTGGTGGTGAAGGTGTCGGGCGCCGTCGCCGCCAGATGGGTCGAGATGGCGCTGGTTGCCTGGTGCAGCTTCTTCCAGTTCTGCTTGCGCGTCACCGGAACCGTGATGTGGATGCCGTTGCCGCCCGACGTCTTGGCGAAGGGCACCAGTCCCAGCCGCTCCAGTTCGCCCTTGATGTGGACGGCGGCCTCGACCACCTCGCGCCAAGAAATCCCCTCGCCCGGGTCGAGGTCGAAGACGATCTGGTCGGGTCTGTCGAGATTGGTGCGATGCGTGCCCCAGGTGTGGAACTCGACGACGCCGAACTGCGCCAGCGCGAGGTAGCCCTTGGCGCCTTCGACCGAGAGGTAGGATTTCGTCTCGCCCTCGGAATTGGTCGCCTCGAACGTCGCCACCGAAGGCGGCATGCCGGTGAAGGCGTGGCGCTGGAAGAAACAGTCCTTGGGCAGGCCGGTCGGGCAGCGCACCAGCGACACCGGGCGGCCGAGAATATGCGGCAGCATGAAGTCGCCGACCAGCGCGTAGTAGACGGCGATGTCGAGCTTGGTCGGCCCGGTCTTGCCGAACAGCCGCCGGGTCGGGTTGGTCACCCAGATGGTGGCGAGGTCCGCCTCCGAGATCAGCCGTTTGCGCTTGGCCGAAACCGGCGTCGACAGGCCGACATCCCGCAGGCCTCGGAACACCGCGTGGCGCAGCGCATTGTCTGATGTGCGGTTGGCATAGTGGATGTGGGCCGAGAACAACGGCTTCACCCAGTTCATCTCGCGCATGATCTCGCGCGGCACGCCTTCCGGCGCGGTCGCGCCCAAGGTCAGCGGCTCCAGCCGGGCGAGCAAGTCGGCGGCGGTTTCGGCATCGAAACCGGTACCGACCTTGCCGCGATAATGCAGTTCGCCATCCTCGAATTCGGCAAGGCCAAGCGCGGCGAGCCCCTCGGCCGCGTCGGATATGGTGAAGCCGGCGATGACGAAATCGCCGGTCAACCGCGCCTTGGTCTTGGTCCAGCTCTTGGTGCGGCCGCTCTGGTAGGTTGCGGTCGCCCGCTTCGAGACCACGCCTTCCAGTCCGAGCTCCGAAGCCTGGTCGTAAAGCCCCTGCCCCGAACCTTCGACATGGTCGGAGAACTGGATGGCGGAGTTGGCGCCCAGCCCGCCGAGCAGTTCGGCCAGCAGCGCCTTGCGCCGAAGGAGCGGCGCCTTCATCAGGTCCCAGCCATCGAGATGCAGGAGATCGAAGGCATAGAAATGCAGCTTGCTGCCGGCGCCCTCGGCCAGCGCATCCTGTAGCAGCGCGAAGCGGCTGATACCTCGGCCATCGAGCACGACGATCTCGCCGTCGATGATGGCCTCGCGGCAGGGCAGTTTGGCAAAGGCATGCGGAAGATCGCCATAGCGCTTCGTCCAGTCGAGGCCCGCGCGGGTCATCAATCTCACCGCTCCGTCGGTGAGATGCGCCATGGTGCGATAGCCGTCGAACTTGATCTCGTGCAGCCAGAGCTCGTTTGTGTTCTCGGCGAGGCCCTCGCCGCCCGGCGGCTTCGGCACCTGTGTCGCCAGTTGCGGCTCGATGCGGCTCAGCGCCCGCGCCTTGACCGCGCCGGGCAGCGTGGCCGGCTTCAGCGACCCGGGCTTGGGCGCGGATCTGGCCGCCGGTTTCGCGGCCGCCGCCAGCTCCTCGATGCGCAATCCGGATTTCACGCTTTCCGGCCGCGCTTCCAAAATGTCGAGTGCGGTATCGGAGGCAAGGTCGCGCTCCTTGAACAGCAGCCAGTTTTTCTTGTTCTCATCCTCGCCGGGCTTGGGCTTCAGCCTGGTCAGCATCCAGCCGCCATTGAGCTTTTCGCCGGCCAGCCGGAACTTGAAGGCGCCTGTCCCGAGGCTCTTCTCGACATCGTCCATCGGCGCCCAGGTGCCGGTATCCCAGACGATCATCGGCCCGCCGCCATACTCGCCCTCGGGGATGACGCCCTCGAAGTCGATATATTCGAGCGGATGGTCCTCGGTCTCGACGGCCAGCCTTTTGTCGGCGGGGTTGAGCGAGGGTCCGCGCGGCACCGCCCAGCTCTTCAGCACATCGCCGACCTGCAGCCTGAGATCGTAATGGTCAGCGGTGGCGTGATGCTTGTGGACGACGAAGCGGTTGCCGTGAGCGGTGATCAGCCCGCCCGCCGGCTCCGGCGTCTTGGAGAACTCGCGCTTGGCGCGATAGGGTTGGAGCTTGGGGGGAGGCATGTCAAAAGCCGAGCCTGGCGAAAACCAACAACCGCCTCGTTCCTTCGCGCCCCCCTCTGCCCTGCCGGGCATCTCCCCCTCTAGGGGGGAGATCGAACTTCACGCCGGCCTTCGCGAATGTCAGACGTTGAAGGAATAGCGCGGTGGGTGAAATCGCCAATCTCCCCCCTAGAGGGGGAGATGTCCGGCAGGACAGAGGGGGGCGCCGTAGAGCGCTACGTTTGCACCACTCGCGATTGTTCACTTGGCCTCAATCGTCAGCAGCCGGCGTCAGCTCGAGCTCGGCCGGGGTCAATCCTTGCTGCAGCTGGCTCAGCCGGAACTCATCCACCCAATAGGCCTCGCCGTCGACCAGCACGCGCGCCTGGTAGGCGCCGTCTGAAAAGCTCTGCGCGGTGATGTAGACCTTGTGGCGGTCGAGCGCCTTGCGCACCGCGGCGCGCTTGGCATTCTGGCCGATGACGGGACTGAACATGACGCTGCCCTCGGTCGCCCTGACACGCAACACGACCGCTCCCGCGGCCCGGCGACTGGCCTCAAGGATGACGGAGACGCACCGTCCTGTCAATTTCGCGCAGCTCAGCAGAGTTTTCCCAGGCTTTTGAAGAGCTCTGGGCATCGGCCTGAATCAAAACATGAGACCGTGTCGAAATCCGTTCCCCAGGAACGACATTGGTTACGGCGGCGATGAACATCGCGGCGCCGAGCACGCCAGACAATGGGAGCACCACAATGGCCAAGATGCTTGTCATCTACAAAACCCCCGCCGATCCGGCGGCCTTCGACCGGCATTATTTCGACATCCACGTGCCGCTGGCCAAGCAGCTTCCCGGCTTACAACGCTACGAGATCAGCCGGCGGCCGATCGTGAATGTCCTGCAGGGCGAGGTGCCCTACATCGTGGCGACGCTTTATTTCGACAGCCTGGAGGCCATCCGCTCGGCCTTTGCCAGCGAGACCGGCAAGGCCTGTGCGGCGGACCGGCGCAAATTCGCCGGCGACGACGATCTCGCGGCGATGCTGCTTTTCGATACCGAGCCGCTGTGAACTGGCTTCAGTCCTTCAACCGCCGCAAACGGCGCATCGCGCCCTGCACGGCCTTGAACAGCCCTGGCCGGGAGCGGATGAAAAGCTCGGTCTTCCCGCGCAGCCTGATATAGGCGGTCGAGCCACTGCCCCGCAGCGTAATCGGCACGCACAGCTCGGCCAGCACCGAACTCGACGCGCCGACATGCTGCTTGTAGCTCTGGCCGCCGACCGACAGGTCGAAATAGTCGAGCCCTCGCGCGCATCCCCACATCATCAGCTTGCCGATCATGGTCAGGCCCGGCGCAGCGTTGGCGACCGCGTCCTGATCGATCCCGAGCAGAAGGGCGTGCATGGTGCCCTTCATGATCAGCGCGTACATGACGGCGAGATAGTCTTGACCGACACGCAGCCCGAAGACCCGCACTGATCCGTCGGTCAGGCCCCGCAGGGCCGCGTCGCGGTAGAAGTCGACGACCGGCGCCTGGGTCAGGAGGTCGAAACGCCCGAGCTCGCGAAACCGTTTCAGTCGCAGTTCTAGGAGTTGGTCGAAGAGTTCCTGCGTCAGCGCCGGCGTGTCGGCCTCGACCAGGGCGAGCCCGCCCATTTGTTCGAAGCGGCGGCAATGCTTGTGGAAATTCTTGGCGAAGGACGATTTGCAGATGCGCTTGATCAGCGTCTCCGGTTCGCCGTGAAGGACGAGGCCCGAGGCGATCTGGATCGAGTCGCGCGCCACCGAAAGCAGCGCCAGCGGATTGGCGACGCCGTGGATCTGCTGCGGGATGCCCGCGATGTGGATGCGGTCCGCCGGCGGCAACACCGAGCGGATAGTGGCCCAGGCTGTATCGGCGCCCTGCGTGGTCCATTGTCTCTTATCCGCCAGCAGCGGTGCCGAATAATCGCATACGCCGCAGCTCAGCCATTCGATCACAGTGTGGCCGAGTGCCCGGCGCCGCATCAGCGGCAGCAGCATGGCAGGCGCGCCGGTGGCCGCATCGTTGACTTCGACGACGAGCAGCTCGGCGCCCTTGGGCATCAGCCGTTTGGCGATCCCTTCCACCCAGGCAAGGCTCTGGTGGCCAGTACACAGGCCATGCGCCTCAACGAGCAGCCATAGCAGCCTTACCGTGTCGAAGCTGGTATGCAGCCGGGCCGTAAAGCGCTGGGTTGCAGCACCACCGGCGACAGTCGGGGAAGGCGGGCCATTGGACAAATCCGCTGTCGGAGCCGTTCGCATCGCGTAGCTTGCCACATGCTTCTCCTGTCATTGCGGCTCGCTATCAGGATCCCCCACGCAAACGCCGCAAGCCTCGCATCAGTCCCTGGGCCACCTTGAGCAGCCCTGGGTTGGAGCGCACGAAGGCCTCGGCCCGGTTGCGGAACTCGATGGCAGCGCCCGCGACACTGCCACGCATCGTAACCCCCTGGCGAAGCTCGGCCAGCACCGAACCCTTGGCGCCCATATGTCCCTTGTAGCCCTGGTTGCCGACCGACAGGTCGAAATAATCGAACCGCCGCTCGCGCGCCCAGCCTATCAGCCTGCCCATGATCAAGAGGCCAGGTGAGACGTTGGGAACCGCATTCTGGTCTATCGCTATCAGCAAAGCGTGAACAGTGCCTTGATGAACGACCAGATATTGAGCGGCGATCAGAGCCTCGCCAACACGCAGCCCGAACAGCCGCACCGATCCGTCAGACAGGCCCTGCAGGGCGGCTTTTCGATAGAAATCGACAACCGGCTCCTGCGTCAGCAGGTCGAAACGGCCCATTTCGCGAAAGCGGTTGAGCCGCATCCGGACCAGACCGTCGAAGATGAGCTCGACCAGGGCGGGTGTGTCGGCCTCGACAAACTCCAGGCCGCCGAGCCGTTCGAGCCGGCGCCAGTCCTTGCCGAATTCCTTGACGAAGGATGGCCTGCACAAGCGCTTGAGGACGGTTTCCGGGTCGCCGTCGATGGCGAGCCCATAAGTGGTCTGCATGGAATCGCGCGTGGCCGCGAGCAAGGCCAGTGGATTGGCGACGCCGTCGATCCGCCGCGGAATTCCCATGATGTTGACGCGGTCCGCCGGCGGCAGCACAGAGCGCACCGCTGCCCACGCGGCCTGCGCGGATTGTGCGGTCCACGCGCTCGCATCGGCCAGCAGCGGCGCCGAATAGTCGCAGACGCCGCAGCTCAGCCACTCGATCACCCGATGGCGGAAGGCTGGCCGCAGCATCAGCGGCACCAGCATCAAGGGCGCGCCGGTCACCGCATTGTTCACTTCGACGATGAGCGCCTCCGCGCCGGCCGGCATCAGCCGCGCCACGATCCCCTCGACCCAGGCAAAATGCTGGTGGGCGGTGCAGACACCATCCGCCTGGAAGCGCAGCCAGAGCGGTCTGACCGCCTCCAGGCTTGTGTGCAATCGCGCCGTGTAGGCGTCGTTCGCAGGGACAGCAGCGGGTTGGGAGACCTGTCCGTCGGGCAGGCCGTCCACCGCAGCAATTTGCACTGCCTCGCCTGTCAAATCCATCTCCTACCGCTTTGCCGCGGCGAACGGGACCGCTCGCCGCCACGTGCCCGGCCGGCTGTTGCGCTGCTGGTCTGGGTGCTCGATGTTCCACATGCGATGACGCACGAAATACCATGATGCCACGAGCACGAATGTCTCCGAGATCGCGGAACCCGCCAGCGACCAAGGCGGAGAGGCTATGGCCAGCAGGATCGCGATCAGCGCCAGGCCGACGATCGCGCCGCCCGTCGTGATGAACGCGACGATGCGGAAATCGCCGAGGATCTCGAGCACGATGCGGGGCATTATGTAGAGCATGATCGGGACAAAATTCGCGATCACGAACACTCCGATGAAGCCCACCGAGGCATCCTGTAGGGCTTGGGATTTTATCATCGGCAAGACCGCCATGATGGCGCACCCATAAACCAGGCCGCCGAGCCCCATGACGAGCGACCAGATTTTTGCCTGCGCCCAGACACGGGCCGTTTCGTTGTTCCGCATCAGCTTCGCCAGCTCCGGCTGCGTCATGTTCACGAAGGCAAGACTGATGATGCGCAGCGGGGCAAACAGCACCAGGACCGCCGCCAGCGGAGCATAGGCTGCAGGCCCGGCAATGCCGGCGACCAACAGCGCCAGGCATTGGCCCTGGATGTTGGTGGTGGTGGCGCTGAAACCCGACCACCTCAGCTGGGGCCAGAGCCTGGCATAACGCCGCCGCGTCGGCATGCGGAAGCTGATGCGGATCGTGCGGCGCGCCAGCCGAACCAGGACGACGATGCCAAACACATTCGCCGCGGCGAGAGCATAGAACACCGTCTGCAGCGCGCCCTGGGCGAACCAGATGGTGAACCCGGTCAGGACGGTGCCGGCGATGGTGAAGGCGGCGTCGCTGATGGAGACGACCACCTGCTGGCGACGGGCGAAGAATGCCGTGCGCATGTGGCTGCGCAACGACCATGCGCCGACAAAGCAGCCGGCGGCGATGCCGCTCGGATCGCCCAGGAGGCGCATCAGGATCGCGGTGCCAACGGCCATCAGCAGCGCCACCACCACCGCCGCCGTCCCGAAGGCGACATCATGGGCGTCGACGCCGGCGCTGTTGGTGCTTTTGCTCATCCAGATCGAGGCGGGAACTGCGGTGAGCGATCTGATGTAGGACAGGCCGACGCCGCCCATCACCATGCCAATGGCGAACAGGCCGTAGCCTTGTGCCGACAGCATGTGCAGCAGCGTCAGGTTGAGGGCAAAGTGAAAGCCGCTCTGCATCGCCTCGCCGCCGACCATCAGCACGAGGCGCCGCACCAGATGGCCCGGGAATCTCACGATCGTGTCTCCGCCTGACGACTGCTTGCCGCCTTGCCCGGCCTTGCCATGGTCGCCTTCAGCTTGTCGGCGGCGATCGCCGCGATCGCGGCCGCCGCGACCGGTTCGCTGAAGACCGCCTCGTAGCGCGCGCGGCCTGCGGCGATAAAACCGCGCCAGGCCTCGGGGGTAAGGATGATCTCCTGCAATTTCCTCGACAGCGCCGCTGCGTCGCCTGGCGGCACATGCCAGCCGGTCTCGCCGTCGCTGACCACCTCGACCAGTCCACCGATCGCCGACACCAGCGGCGGCCGGCCATAGGCCATCGCCTCGATGGCGACACGGCCCAGCGATTCGGGGCGTCGGGACGGCACGGTGACGATGTCGGCCCAGCGGTAGTGCTCCGAAGGGTCCGGTATGAAAGGCAGGACACTGACACGCCCGGTCAGGCCCATGCTGCCGACCAGTTCGGCCAAGGCGCGCTCGCGCTCGACGCTTTCGAAGGCGCCGCCGACCAGCCGCACTTCGATCCTCGACTTGAGCTCCGCCGGCATCGAGGCGATCGCCTCGAGCAGCACTTCCTGGCCCTTGATCCGGTTGATGCGGCCAAGCAGCAACACCCGCAGCGGGCGCTTGCCGTCATAGGTCATCGCTTCGGCCGCCGGCGGGCCGGCAACGCCGTTGTAGACGACATGCGAGCGCGCGGATTTGGGCTCACCGAATGCGGCGCGGGTTGCGCGCGAGTTGAAGATGAGATCGGCATGGCTCCAGTGCATCAGGCCGACGAGGATCCGGCGCATGGCGCCTTCGGGAATTTCATGGATATGCAGCACCGCCTTGCTGGGCAGGAAGCGGGCGGCCAACGCGTAATCGGCGACGATCGAGGTGTTGACGTAGGTGAGATCGCAATTCCTGAGCCGCCGCCATGCCCGCAGCACGGCAACCGGCAGTCGTGCCATCTCGACGGTGGCAAGGCGCGCGATGGCCTGGCGCCTCAGCACCCATAGCGGCTCGAAGACGATGCGGCTGGCATGCGGTTCGAGGATCCCTAGAATCGGGCCGCTGCGCGGCAGCACGACTTCGATGTCGGCGGACGGAAATGCCGCGCGCAACGCAGCGACGCTCTCCGCGAAGCTGCGGTCTGAACCATAGAGTTCATATCCCTGATGAACGCAGGCAATCCGCATCTTTGTATCCCGCCAGGTGCTGCACCATCGCATTGACTGACGGCGTGCAGAAACCGCTACGCAAAAATCATGCCTGGCTTGATCTGCCCGGCCGCCGGCCAACCAACCATTGCACTGCCTCGTTTCGATGCAGCTACGCACAGAAGGGTTGACCGAGAATGAAACAATCACCGGTCCAACACTGTTTTTTTACAACCCGGAGCGATGATCACCTGCCCAAACGCGAAGATTGTGGGATGGCACGGAAGTTGCCGGTCTCTAATTATTAATGCAGCAATTGCTAATATAAAGAACCTCTCTGAAAGCGCCAACAGCCATGAAATCGGAAAAGCCTTCCATCCTGATCCTGGGGACCCGCGGCATCCCCGCGGCCCATGGCGGCTTTGAAACCTTCGCCGAGAAGCTAGCGCTTTTTCTTGCCGGGCGCGGCTGGAAGGTCGGCGTCTACTGCCAGGAGGAGGTCGAGCGGGTCGACCGGAGGGTGCGCACCGAAACCTGGCGCGGCATCGAACTCATTCACATCCAAGTCGCCTCGAAAGGACCGCGCGCGACGCTGGAATTCGATTGGCAATGCGTGCTCGACGCCGCCCGGCGGCCCGGCGTATGCCTGGTGCTCGGTTACAATGGCGCGGTCTTCCTGACCTGGCTCAGGTTGATGCGGCGCAAGATCATCACCAACATGGACGGCATCGAGTGGCGTCGCCCCAAATGGGGGCCGGCGGCGCGCGCATGGTTCTGGCTCAACGAATGGATCGGCGCCTGGGCCTCGCATCGCCTGGTCGCCGACCATCCCGTCATCGCCGACCATCTGGCGACGCGCCGGCCGCGCAGTGCCATCACCACCATCGCCTATGGCGCCGACCCGGTGACGGCGGCACCGGAGGCGCCGGTTCGTGCGCTCGGCCTCGAGCCCGGCAAATACCTGATCTCGATCGCGCGCATCGAGCCCGACAACAACATCCTGCCGATCGTCGAGGCCTTCTGCAGCCAAAAGCGCGACATGAAGCTGGTGGTGCTGGGCACGCTCTCCGACGAAATCGCCTATCATGTCGCCATCCGCAAGGCGGCGAACGCCTCGGTGGTCCTGCCGGGCGCCATCTACGACCAGGCGACGGTGAAAGCGCTGCGGTATCACGCCCGCGCCTACCTGCATGGCCACACGGTCGGCGGCACCAACCCTTCGCTGGTCGAGGCGCTGGCCGCCGGCAATATGGTGATCGCCCACGACAATCCGTACAACAGGTGGACCGCGGGTGCCGCCGCCATCTTCTTCAAGGATACGCAGAGCTGCGCCGAGCGGATGCAGCAGGCGCTGGAGGACGACGTCCTGGTCAAGGCCTGCGGTGAGGCAGCGAGGACGCGCGCCCGCGAAGCCTTCCGCTGGGACGATGTCCTGGTCGCCTACGAGAACGAAGCCTACCGGCTTCTCGGCGTAACCGCTGCCGAGAGGATCGCGATCGACCATCCCTCGGCCGGCGCGGTATGACGGGCTGGTCCCGACGGCGGGTTCTCAGGACGGCGCTGTCGCTGGCGCCGGCAGCAGTGGCGCTGGCACCGCTTTCGTCGGCAACGCCCGCCCTCGCCGCCAGTGGCGAATGGCGCTTTCGCCGTGGCGTCAACGCCTGGCCCTGGTTTGCGCTGACGCGTGAATTTCCGGCACCGCGCACCGACTATGCCTGGCCGCCGTTCCAGTCGCAGCGGCCGGTGCCGACACCAGAGGATCTTCGCCGGCTACGCAAGACCGGGCTCGATTTCATCCGCCTGCCCGTCGATCCCGGTCCGTTCCTGGCGGCTGACGCCGCCACGCGCGGCAAGTTGCTGGACATGCTCGACGCGGCCGTCACCGCCACGATCGACGCCGGTCTCGGCATAATCGTCAACGTCCAGGCCAATGGCACCACCCACTACTGGAACCCCGACCGCATGGTCTCCAGCACCGCCGCGCCCGCCTTCGATCTCTATCGCGCGCTGATCGGCGAGCTTGCCGGCAGGCTGGAGCGGTTCACGCCGGGCATGGTGGCGCTGGAGCCGGTCAACGAACCGCCGCAATCCTGCGATTCCAACGTCTGGTCGCAGATCCAGCTTTCCCTTCTGACGGCGGCCAGGGCATCGTCCGCGTCCTTGCCGATGGTCGTCACCGGCGGCTGCGGCTCGATGGTGAGCGGGCTGGCCGCGCTCGATCCCGAACCGCTGGTTCCCTTCGAGCCGATCCTGTTCACCTTTCATTTTTACGAGCCCTATCTGTTCAGCCACCAGGGCGCGCCGTGGATGCGCGAGCCCGTCTACCGCGCGCTGAACAATGTGCCATGGCCGGCCTCCGCCGGTTCGCTCGACGCGACTCTGGCCTCCGTCAGGGCACGCATGGCCAGGGATACCGAGACCTCCGAAGCGGACAAGAAAGCCGCCTATGCGGAAACCGAGCGCGTGCTGAAGGTCTATTTCGACGCCCGGCCCGACCGCTGGTTCATCGACAGATATCTCAGCCAGGCGCGCGACTGGGCCGACAGCCATGGCATTGCACCGGACCGTGTCGTCCTGGGCGAATTCGGCGCACTGCGCACCGACGCGCGTTATGTGGCAGCACCCAATCCCGATCGCGCCCGCTACATCGCAGATGTCAGGCAGAGTGCCGAGTCGTTCGGCTTCCCCTGGGCTTTCTGGGACCTCTTCGACGGCATGGGCATGATGGACGACACCACCCGCGCGCTCGACCCGGCGATGGTCGAGGCGCTTGGGTTGAGGATGCCAGAGTAGGCGTCTTTCTAAATACGGTTGAGTTCCTTGGCGCCCCCCTCTGTCCTGCCGGACATCTCCCCCTCAAGTGGGGAGATTGGCGGTTTTGGCGCCGGCTCGTTGCTTGCAACATAGGCGATTGGCGAAAGCCGGTGCAACATCCGATCTCCCCACTTGAGGGGGAGATGTCCGGCAGGACAGAGGGGGGCGCCGTAGGGCGCTACCTTCGCAACCCCGGTGCGCTCCGCCCCACCGCAACCCACGCCGGCCTGTACAGCACCAGCGCGATCGCCACGAATTTCGTCATGAGCGTTGTCTTGGACGCCAAGCTCTCGGAGGTGTTGAGCAGGATCAGCCAACCCAGCATCGGCAGCCAGATGCCGGGATGGCAGCGGCGTGCGACTTCGTGCATGAACAGGGTGAAGCCGAATAGCATCAGCAGGGTGAAGAAGGCGCCCTGGTAGAGGATCAGGCGGATGATCGGGTTCTCGATGCCCTGCTCGAGGCCGTTGATACGGCGCATGCTTTCGAGAAGATCGATATCGGGTCCCACGATGAGATCGCGCAGTTCCAGATGCTTGAAGAGCTCGAACATTTGGACGCGGGCATTGGCGCTGCCGCTGTCCGACACGAAGCGCTCGAGCAGTGCGTCGAAGAAGCCGTAGGAGAACAGCATGGCGAACACGACCGGCAGCAGCGAGGCAAGCATGACCGCGAGGGCAGCGCCGGGCAGGCTGATGCGTCCTCGCCGCAGGTAAGCCACGCCAGTGAAAAGCAAATAGATGGCGCCGAGAACAATCGTCGTCACCATCGCCGAACGCCCGCCGAACGCGACCAGCGCGGCGAATTGCAGCCCGACCAGCCCGAGCCGCATCGGCATCGACAGCGATCGTGAGCCCGAAAGCAGCGCCAGCACATAGATCGAGGTGATCGTGGCATTGGCCAGCGGATGCCCCTGGAGGGCGGTCGAGCGCAGGTCGGAAACGAACACCTCGCCGTCGAGCCGGTAGGGGAAGATCAGCGTCTTGGTCGCGAATTCGAACAGCGCCAGCAGTGCATTCGCCGTCATGACCGCATGAACGACCGTCTGCAGCCGGGCGAAGGTCCGTTCGTCGTTCTCGCTCAGCATCATCACCAGCAGCGCCGGTGTCACGAACGTATCGATCATGCCGGCCATGCCGGGGCGTTGCCTGACGATGACGATGATCAGCAAAAAGATCGAAATGACTGCCAGTAATGCGCTGGCCGGCCGCCTGTCGGCGACATGAATGGTGTAGCCGACCGGGTTGCCGAACGTGCATGAGCGCCAGACAAACGCCAGCACCAATACATAGGTGGACGGGTGGATCTTGGTCGCCGGATTGCCGATCAGGCCGTCGTAATTGTAGCCCACCAGCCATAGCATGCCGCCCGAGACGGCGAACAGCAACGCCACCGTCGCGACCAGTCCGAAGCGGGTCACCCAGTCCACGGAGCTGCCGGCGCGGGGCGCGGCGGCTTGACCAGCTTCTGTCCAGCTGGCTGCCGGGTTAGCGGCCCGGACGGCAGCCATGTCAGGCCGCCTCGTCGACCAGCATCGCGCCTGTCGGCAGCCGCCCCATGACGGAAATGGCCTGCGTGGCTGCCGTGACATCGCGCATCGGTGTCGAATTCAGCGTGGCGACGAGCAGGATCTCGTCGACCATGGACACCAGCGGCGAGGCGTTGAGATTGTCGGCCAGCGCGCCGCCATCGACGACGACGAGATCGAAGCTGCGGCTCGCCTGAGCCAGCATGTGCTGCGCGAAATAGACGCCCTGCGCCTCCTGGAAGACCGCGGTCGGCCGACCCCTGCCCAGCACCGCGACATTGCTGCCGGGCCTGTACTGGCTCAGCGCCTCGAAGGCGTATTCGCCGCGCAGCACATCGAGCAGGCCGGGTTGCGGGTCCTTCTGGCGGCTGCCGGCATTGACGTCGATGAACAGGACGCGGCTGCCCCGGGCGGCCGCTGCATTGGCCAGCAGGCGCGCCACCCTGCCGCGCTGTGCGGCGTCCTCGGGCGGTGACGTCACCAGGATCGATGGCACCAGCGGCCAGTTCGGCGGACGCCGGCCGGAAGAGAACATGCGCCGGAGCGCCAGCCCCGCGACCGCATCCATCTTCTGGCTGGCCGGGGCGGCCGCGCCGCCGAAAGGCCACCAGCGGCGGCCGCCCGACTTTGCCGGCAGCACGCCCAGCACTGGGGCTTCGATGGCCGATTGCATCTGGTTGCTGGAAAGCACCGTCGGCGAGGCATATTCCGCGATCAGCGCCAGGCCGGTGCCCAGGCCCAGGCCGCCGAAGATCGCGCCGACAAGCAACAGAGCGAGAGGTGGCCAGCTCTTCTTCAGGGCGGGCATGGCCTTGGAGATGATGCGCGCATTGGTGCTGTCGACATTGACCTGCTCGCGCGTTTCCTGCGCCCGCTGCAGATAGGTGGCGTAGACGGAGCGCAGCGCCTCGAGATCGCGCTGCAATTCGCGCAGCTTGACCGAGGCCTGGTCGGTATCGAGCGACTTGCTCTTCATGCCGGCGACCTTGGCTTCGAGCGCCTGCTGGTTGGCCAGCGCCCGCTCGTAGTCGGTCTCGGCGGCGGCGCTGATGCGGCCGAGTTCACGCGCGATGAGCGCACGCGTATCGCGCAGCTGCTGCTGCGCCGCGATCATCGAAGGGTGGCGTGGCCCGAGTTCCGTGCCGAGCTGCGAAACCTGGTCGACAAGCGTTGCCTCCTGCGCCCGCAGGCTCGAAATCACCGAGGAACGCATCGCCTCGGAGGTTGCCTCCGGCGCACCGCCGGACCTGCGCAGTTGGTCGACCTGCGCCTTCAGCGTCGCGGTGCGGCTCTGCGCCGCCGAAAGCTGCGTGTTGATCTCGGTCAGTTCCTGGTCGCTGACCAGATTGCCCGCCGCCATCACCATGTTGTTGGCGGACTTGTAAGCCTCGACGGCGTTCTCGGCCTGCTGGACCCGCTTGCGCTGTTCTTCCAGCCGCGCGCCGATGGAATCGGAAGCATCCGTGGCCATCTTCGCGCGCGCGGCGGCCTGATCGGCCAGGTAGGCCTGCGCGATGGCATTGGCGAGCTTTGCCGCCTTGTCGGCGCTCTTGGCCGTGACGATCACGTCGAGGACCAGCACTTTGTCGGCCCGCTTCACCGCCAGCACCCGGCGCAGCGCATCGAGCGTCTTCCCCGTCTTATCGGTTTCGGCCGATCCTGAACCTAGCAAGCCGCCGAGCAAACGGCTCAGTAACCCGCCCTGCCCGTTAAATTCGGGATCCTCGGTCAGGTTGGTCGCCTGGATGGCCCTGAGCAACACGCCCGTCGATTGGACGACGCTGACCTGGCTTTCCACGATCGTGATGCCGCCGTCAGGGGGGACACGGCTCGGATTGACGTCGTTGTTGACCACCTGCAGGTCTTGCGGATCGATGATGATTTCCGCCACCGAGCTATAGAGCGCTGGCGTGAACAACCCATAGAGCAGCGTCACGAGGGTGAGCAGCGCGGCGGTCGCCAGGATAAGGAAACGGCGGCGCACCAATATGCGCTTCACGTCACCGAGTTCGACGGTCGAGGGTGCATAAGACACCGCCGGCAATGCCTCCGGAGCGTATTGCATCACCTCGGGAGCGTGTTGTTGCGGCATCGAGAGCAGGGATGATTGCAAGGGTCGCTCCGACAACACTCCATCTGCCTGCAAAGATCAAATTGCGGCGTGGTTCTAGCTATTCCTCCAACTGTTAAAACACTGTTAATTATATTGGGAAGTCTTAAGATTTTTGGCACGAAGTTTGCGTAGTAAAGGCATGGGTGTGTTGACACGGCGCGGGCGAGCGGGAAGCGAATGGAAATGGGGCAGATTTTCACCCGACCCCGCCCGTCCGGCAATTTCTCATGCCCAATTTTCGATCAGCCAGATACCGAACGTCAGAATGCTAGGGGTGCGACATGCAGGTGAGCCTGCGCCTGGACAGCGAGGGCCTGCGTGCCTTTCACCTGAACCTGCTGCAGCGCCTGGCGGCGCTGGCGCAGGTTTCCGTCGACGTCAGGCCAGCCGAAGGCGGCATTCCAGGCAGCGCCGCGGCGCTGTTTCAGCTTGAGACGGCCATTCATGGCCTGCCCGCCAACGGGCTGGCCAAACGCTTGCCGCTTTCGGCGCTCGCGCCCTACCAGGCGACGCAGCCCTCCGCGTCACCGGACCTGGTGATCGACCTTTGTGGTGACGTGCAGCTGGAAGGAACACGGGTCTGGCGCGTCACCTATGATAGCGTTGCCGGCGAAGCCGCGCTACTGGCGCTGATCCTCGACGGCCGCACGCCGATTGCCCGCATCGAGGAGAATGACACCACTATCGCCGAAGGACGCCTCGGCACCGAATATGGCGGCATTGTGCTTGCTTCATTCCAGGACATGCTGGCGCGCACGGCAAGCCTGATCCTGGCACCAATAACGGGGGCGGCGCGGGCCGCCTTGCCAGTACTGCCCGAGCCAGCGCAGGCTGGCGTCCCGCCGCAAATACCCTCCACCGCCAAGCTCGGCGTCAGGGCGGGCAAGGCGCTGGCGCGGCGCATCGTCCAGAAGATCTACCACCTCTGCTACAACGCCCCGCACTGGAAGGTCGGCTGGCGCGAGACCGGGGGGCGGGATCTGTTCGACCTGCGCGCGCATCCGGCAACCGGCTGGCAAGTGCTGCCCGACGACGGCAGCCGCTTCTACGCCGATCCGTTCCCGATCCTTTACCAGGGAAAGGTGACCCTGTTCGTCGAGGACTATATCCATCGTCTCGGCAAGGCCATCATCTCCGCCGTGCCGTTCGGCCCGTCAGGCCCGGTTGGCCGACCGGAGCCCGTGCTCGACCTGCCCTACCACCTCTCCTACCCCTTCGTCTTCGAGCGCGACGGCGAGGTCTGGATGGTGCCGGAAAGCTGCGCCAACCGCACTGTCGATCTCTACCGCGCCACCGCCTTCCCAGGCGGATGGGTCAAGGAAGCGACACTGCTGTCGGACATCGTGGCCAGCGACGCCACCCTGGTCGAGCATGGCGGGCGCTGGTGGCTGTTCGCCACCGTCCGCGATGGCGGCGGCGCCTTCTCCGACGCGCTGCATCTATGGTCGGCGCCCGATTTTCGCGGGCCGTGGACACCGCACCCCAAGAACCCGGTGCTGATCGATATCGCCTCGGCGCGGCCGGCGGGCCGCATGGTCAAACGCGGCAACGACCTGCTGCGCCCCGTGCAGGACTGCCGCAGGAGTTATGGCGCGGCCCTTGGCATCGCACGCGTCGCTCACCTCGATTTGAACGGCATGGAGCAGGTTGTCGAGACGATCTTAACCCCTGGAGCGCTATGGAGTGGCCGCAAGTTGCACACGCTCAACGAGGCGGGCGGCCTGGAATTCATCGATGGCTCGGCGATCGCGCCGCGCTGGAAACAAGGAGGCGGCCGTCATTGACCTGAACATTGTTACTACCAGCCACTCCGCTGGTTGCTTGAGGTTGATTTGGCTCGGCAAGATATTTCCACCACAGATTGTGGATACGAAAGATGACCAGCGGAAAGGGCAGTGAAATGACGATCGCCGAAGCTGACGCGGCCGAAGTCGACGTGGCGATCGTAGGCGCCGGAATGGCCGGCACCAGCCTGGCAATGCTGTTGGGAAAAGCCGGACGCAAGGTGGCGCTGATCGATCCGCACCGCGTTCATCACGATGAGTTCCGGGCCGAGAAGATTGGCGCGGATCAGATGCAGCTGTTCGAGAAGCTCGGCCTCGACAAGACCGTCATGCCGCTCGTCACCCCGTTTTCCGATCTTTATGTCTTCCGGCTCGGCCAATTCTTCGCACGTGAAAAGAAGTGGGAATACGCATTTTCCTATGGCTCGCTGATCAACGGCCTGCGTGATGCCTTGCCGCCGCAAGTGCCATTGACGGTTGGTAAGGTAACCGAGGTCTCGACCGGACCGGACCGGCAGCGGCTTGTGCTGGCCGACGGCTCCGTCATCAATGCCCGCCTGCTGGTGGTGGCCACCGGCTACAGCGAAGCGGTGCGGCGCGCCATCGGCGTGGAACGCATCGAGGAATCGAAGGCGCATTCGCTCTCGATGGGATTCGACCTCGCCATCTCGCCGCGTGATTGCGCCTATCAGGCCATCACCTGCTACGGCAGGCGCGCCGAGGACCGTGTCGCCTATCTCACCATCTTTCCGATCGGCAACAAGATGCGGGCGAACATGTTCGTCTATCGCACCGTCGCCGAACAATGGACGAGGGATTTTCGCGCCGATCCGCAGAAGATGCTGTGCGAACTGATGCCCGAAATATCGGCGCAGTGCGGCAACTTCGAGGTGGCAAGCCCCGTCGAAGTCAGGCAGATCAATCTGAGCACGACGCAAGGCCACCGCCGCGACGGGGTCGTCTTCATCGGCGATGCGTTCTGGACGACATGCCCGACGCCGGGCGTCGGCATCGGGCGGGTCATGGTCGATGTCGATCAGCTCCATTCGGTCCACATTCCGCGCTGGCTGGAAACACCAGGCATGGCGGCTGACAAGATCGACGCTTTCTATGACGACCCGGTCAAGGTGGCTTCAGATGTGGCCGGCATGCGTGTAAGCGTCTACGCCAAGCGGATCACCACCGAAACCGGGCTGGAATGGCGCGTCCGGCGCCTGCGCAACAACACCGCGCGCCAGCTGATGATCATCGGCCGCAAGGTGCGCCATCTGGGATCACGGCGGCAGCCCGGCATGGCGTGAGCGGCTCCTGTCTCGCAGTAAAAGGCAGCGAGGTGTCTTTCCTTCTCCCGTCCCTACGGAGCTCCCCTTGGTGTCTCAGGATGCGTCACGCCATCACCAAAAGCAAAAGGCGCGATCGACCGATCGCGCCTCGCATTTCGAAAGGCCAATGCGCCAAGCCGCTCAGGACGGCTGCTTCGAACCTGGAGACAGGGTTGACTGGGCTATGACGGCCGAAAGCCGTTCACGTTTCTGCCAGCTTGGCTTCTCGTATTTCTTCATCCGATAATGCCCTCCGCGTTGAACACCGCGCCAGAAGAACCGCTTCGCCACGTCGTGTCAATCGTGTCAGGATAGACTCACAGCTTCGATCGATGACCTCACCCCAGCTGCAGTCCCGCCTTCCTCGCTTCCTCGCGCAGGAATGGCAGCCCTACACCAATCACATCGTCGGGATTTTCCGCCACCGGCCGCCACACGGCGAGCCCGCCGGCAATGTCGACATCGACATGGTTCATGCTTTCGAGTGTGATGGCGCCGCTATAGCCAATGTCCGATATGGCCTTCATGCAGGCCGCCCAATTGAGCATGCCGCGCCCCGGCACGCCGCGATTGGCTTCCGAGACATGGACATAGCCGAGATACGGCGCCGCCGCCCGGAAGCCGGCCTCGAAACTCTCCTCCTCGATATGCATGTGATAGGTGTCGAGATGGATGAAGATGTTGTCGGCGCCGACGCGCTCGATAATCCGCGCCGCGTCGATGCCGCGGTTGATCAGATGCGTCTCGTAACGGTTGCAGGGCTCGATGCCGAGCTTCAGCCCATACGCCTTGGCGGCCTCGGCCGCGCGGACCAGGAACCGGCACATGCCGTCGATCTCTCCCGCCGTTGGCGCGCGGCCCGTGGTCTTGCCGATCGTGCCATAGGTGACGCCGCCAAGTGCTCCACTGCCCACTGCTTCGCAGACCGAGAAGGCCGGCTCGAGGAAGGCCAGCGCCTCGTCCGGCCGTGCAACCACGTCGAGTGAAGCCGGCAGGCCAAGCGACGGAATAAGCTCGACATTCCAACGCTCGGCGAAAGCGCGCGTGCGCAGAGTATCGATCTCTTCAGGGCGCAGCAGCGGGATTTCCAAAAGGCCGATGCCGAGCCCCTTCAGCCGCTCCATCTGCGGCTCGATCAAATCCAGGTCCCAGACCGGCGCAATGGCAAATGTGTGCAGTCCAAAAACGTTCATCTCAACCTCCCCCGGAATGCGGGACGTTACCTGGCGAGCCAACGGATTCCCGCATCAAGACCCGGCAAGGCTCGAGCCGCGCCGTCGGCGGCCCCTCCTTGCCTTCAATCCTGGCGAACAGCGCATCCATCGCATGGCCGGCGATCTGGCGCACCGGCTGCACCACGGCGGCGATGGCCGGCCATGTCACCTGCATCCATTCGGCGTCGTCGAAGCCGATCAGCGAAATGTCGTTGGGGCAATGCCAGCCACGCCGGCGGAATTCGGACAGCGCAACCAGCGTGCCCTTGAGGAACAGCGAGTACACGGCTGTCGGGCGTTCGCCTTTTGCAAAATAGTCGCGCAATTGTGCCCGCAGCGGTTCGACATCCGTTTCGGCGTGCACGACATCGATGCGCACATCCGGCGCCAGTTTGAGCGCCGTGGCGCGAAAGCCGTCGAGGCGCGCGCGCACCGTCGCCGCCTGTTCGCCGAGGCCGACCACCAGTATGTGACGATGACCCTTGCCGAGAAGGTCGCGCGCCACCTCGGCACTGGCCGCGGCACTATCGGCGGAGACCGTATCGAAGGCGTCGTCGGAGAACACACGGTCGATCAGCACGCCGGTCATGCCGTTGGCCTTCATGAACGCGGCCGCCGGGCCATGCTCGCTGCGCACCGGCGCCAGCACGACGCCGGCGACCCGCCAGTCATGCATGCGGGCGAGAATTTCCGTTTCGCGCGCCTCGGATTCGCGGCTCGACGCCGCCACCAACGTGTAGCCGCGCTGCTCTGCCAGGCTTTCCAGTTGGGTGACCATCTGGCCGAAGAATTCGCTTTCGAATTCAGGCATGATGGCGCCGATGATGCGGCGCTTGGCCCGGCGCATGTCGGAGGCCAGCGGATCGACGCGGTAGCCCAGTTGCTCGACGGCATCGAAGACACGCTGCGCATTTTCCGGCTTCACCGTGGTGACGCCGGCCATGACCTTGGAAACGGTGGCCGCGGACACACCGGCGCGGCTTGCCACGTCGTGGATCGACGGACGCCGCTGCTGGGCCTGCCTGTACACCGTTATCCTCCTCCAGGCCCCGCATTTACCTGCTTTCGAAATAAATAAATCGATTTTTCGCAGTTGTAAATCGTTTCACTGGCGGTATTTTGCTCGCCGAGAAACGCGATGAGGATCGCGTCGGGAGGAATCGTCATGCCGAACAAAGATTTGCCGCTGGTCATCAGCGCGCCGGAACCACGCACGCTCGAGCTGATCTTCACGCCGCGGCAGTTGGCACGTCTCAAGGCGAACTACCGCGTCGTCGAGACGACCGCCGACGGTGTCGCCAAACTGCCGGCCGATGTTTTGGCCGGGGCATGCTACATAATCGGCCAGCCGCCGATCTCGCCCGAGACGCTGGACGCCATGAAGGCGCTGCGCTGCGTCTTCAATGTCGAGACCAACCTCATCAACAACATGCCCTACGAGACGCTGTTTGCCCGCGGCATCCATGTCGTCACCACCGGTCTCGTCTTTGCCGAGCCGGTGGCCGAGCTTGGCCTTGCCATGGCGCTCAACCTTGCCCGCAACATCGTCGATGCCGACCTCGCCTTCCGGCAGGGCAAGGAGCTATGGGGCGGCGACGGCAACCTGACGGCGCGGCTGCTTTCAGGCGCCGATGTCGGCATCATCGGCTTCGGCGATCTCGGCCGCGCGTTGAACCGCCTGCTGTCGGGTTTTCGTACCCGCACCAAAGTGTTCGATCCCTGGCTGCCGCCGTCGATCCTGATCGACAACGGCGTCGAGCCGGCCTCGCTCGACGACGTACTGTCGCAGAGCGACTTCGTCTTCGTCGTCGCCTCGGTGACCACCGAGAACCAGGGCTTTCTGGGCAGCCAGGCCTTCGCCAGCATGCGCAAGGGCGCCGCCTTCATCCTGCTCAGCCGCGCTGGCGTGGTCGACTTCCCCGCGCTGATGGCGGCGGTCAAGAGCGGCCACATCGTCGCCGCCAGCGATGTCTTCCCCGAGGAACCACTGGCGCAGGACCATCCCGTCCGCGCCATCCCCGGCTTCCTGCGCTCCGCCCACCGCGCCGGCGCGCTTGACATCGCCTTCAAGCGCATGGGCGACATGGTGCTGGAGGACATGGACCTGATCGACCGCGGCCTGCCGCCGCTGCGCTCCAAGCGCGCCGAGCGCGAGACGGTGTCGAGGATGCGCTCGAAGCCGGCGGACAGGAACTAGGCCAAGACGCGGCAAGCAGACCGACGAGAACGAGATCACGGCCGCGACCACCGGCTTTGCGGCTGCTGTGCGTGATTTTAGCATCAGCAAGAACTGAAATTCCAACGAGTGCGGGCTGCAGCAGGCGAAACATTTGACATCGGTCCTTTCCTTGGCGTCAAGTCCAGTCGGCAAACTTGGGCAAGGGGAACGAAAATGAAGAAAAACTATGCAAAGCCGACGCTTCTGAAGCGCCAAAAACTGTCCTCGGTGACGGCGCTTGTCTGTCCGATCTCCCAGTGCGGAGACTGACCTGCGCGCGCGGCCCGGATCGCGACAAGGTATCGAGTTTCACGCCGAGATGCCCTGCCGCTGGAACCTTTATCCGGCCTTTGCGTTTTTCAGTCGGATCGTCTCCCATTCGATCCGTCACTCCTCCAATCAACACCCCGCCAGGCTTCGCCTGGCGGGCGTCTCTTTATTTTAGAGGCAACTTGACAACAACCGGACGCGGGGGCTTACGTCAGGCGTATCGGGGCATGGGGGAGTCAAATGAAAAAGACCTACCAGAGGCCGCTTCTGGTGAAGCGCGACAGGCTGTCGGCGGTCACCGCGGTCGCCTGTCCGATCTCGGTATGCCCGCACTGAATCGAAGACTTGGCGATCGAAGACTGGCACTGGCCGGCTGTAGAAAACCCGTTTCCGCGAGGTAGCAGGCTTCTGATGGAACGATCGTCCCGCTGCGCGGTTCTTTAAAAACAGCCGGGCGAAGGCGAGCCCGGTCTACTCCAGAAGGCCCGCCACGAGTCGCGTCGGTGGCGGGCCTTTCGTATTGGCCCGCCCGTCGTGCGGTATTGGTCGAAGGTCCCCATTCGCGGCAGCACGATCTTGTGCGAGATTGAGGAAATATAAGCAACTTCTGAATAATCGTTCGGACGTCTGTCGGGGCGGTGTCGTGCCAATCCGCAAGAATCTTGCCGCAAATCTCAGACGCTTGGTCAGCGGCCATGCGTCGGTGAGCGCTGTATGCCGCGGATTGAACATGAACCGCTCGCAGTTCGAGCGCTACCTGCAAGGCAAGAGCGTGCCCAACCGGGCCACGGCGCGACTGATCTGCGACTATTTCCGCATCGAGGAGGATGAACTGTACCGGGCGCCGGACGTTGCAACGCCCGGACATCCTGCCCTGCCGCCGCTCCACCAGAAGCTCTACGAGAACATGGTGCAAGGCCCTTCTCCCGCCATCGCAGGCGGCACCTACTTCACCTATTTTTCGGTTCCCGACCGTCCCGACCTTCTGATGCGGTCGGTCACCTTCGTGCGGCGCGAGGCCGAGCTGGTGACCTTCAGGCGCGTGACCCGGTGGGCCGAAGGCCATCGCCAGGGCGGAGCGCGGGCGCCGGGCTGGCACTATGGCGTGGCGATCTCGCGCCTGAACTGGATCTATTTCGCCGGCATCAACCGCCGCCAGACCGGCGAACCGTCGATCGTGGCCGTTCAGTGGGCGCCCTTCTCTGAACCGGTCCTGGTCGGCAACGCCTTCATTCTGACTGCGGCGGGGCCGGTCTGCGTGCCGGTCATCATGCGCCAGCAGGTTGGCAGGATCAGCCTGAGGCAGGCGCTGCAGATGTCCAGAATGGTCAGCCTCGATGACCCAGGCGTCGACCAGCTTGTGGTAAGCCTTGTGCGTGAGCGCTAGAGTAGCATTGCTGGCCAATGAGAACACAAGGGTTCGCGATGCTCAACGCCTTCGACTATGGCGGCAAGGAAGCCGATACAGTGCATGCGCTGGAGGAGGACATCATCTTCGGCCGGCTGGCGCCGGGCGAGCGGCTGGTCGAGGACGTGCTGCTCGCCCGTTTCCCTGTGTCTCGCCACACCATCCGCCAGGCGCTTTACCAGCTGGAAAAACTCGGCATCGTCACGCGTGAGCGCAACAAGGGCGCCATGGTGCGCAGGCTTTCACCCGACGAGGTGCGACAGATCTACGAGGTGCGCGAAATGCTGCAGCGCCAGGCCGCGCTGATGATCCGCTTGCCGGCCAGCGATGCGCTGATCGCGGAGCTGATGGAGATCCATGAGATCTATGGCGGCCATATCGATAACGGCTATCTGCGCGGCATCCACGAGGCCAATGACCGCTTCCACCTCACCATGTTCTCGGCCTGCGGCAACGCCTATCTCGTCTCCTCGATCGAGCACTACATGCGCCTCAGCCTGCCGGTGCGAGCCAATTCGCTGGCCGACAGGGAAAAGCTGGACATCTCGCGAAAACACCACTGGATGATGATCGAGGCGATGAAGCGCCGGGACAATTGGGTGCTGGCGCAGCTCTGCGTCGACCATCTGCAGCCGAGCAAG
The DNA here is from genome assembly GCF_006442705.1 of Mesorhizobium sp. B1-1-7. Taxonomy (NCBI): domain Bacteria; kingdom Pseudomonadati; phylum Pseudomonadota; class Alphaproteobacteria; order Hyphomicrobiales; family Phyllobacteriaceae; genus Mesorhizobium; species Mesorhizobium sp. B1-1-7. The sequence goes on from NZ_VFWQ01000022.1 coordinate 78,255, forward strand.
ACGTTTTATCTCCAGGAGATCGAGACCGCGCCGGCCGGCTGAAGCAACGCTTTCGTGCCCGCAACTGCGCAAAGACAAGGAGGCAGAGCGGTTCGCCGAACACTCTCTTTATCTGATCTTGACGACGACCTTGCCCTTGGCACGCCCGGTTTCGACATAGGCCAATGCCTCGTTGGTGTTCTCGAACGGAAAAGTCCGGTCCATGACGGGCCGTATGATGCCGGATTCGATGAGCGACGTGATCTTGCCCAGCTGATCGCCCTGTGCCCACATGAACAGGAACGAATACCCGACACCAGCGCGCCTGGCCTTCCTGCGTATGCCGCGGCTCAGCAGGCGCAGGACCAGCTTCAGGACCATGTTCAACCCCTGCTTGCTGGCAAATCCGGGATCCGGCGGACCGGAAATGGAGATGAGTTTGCCGCCCGGCTTCAGCACATGCAGGGATTTTTCGAGCGTCTTGGCGTCCTGGCTGTTCAGGACGACGTCGTAGCCTTGCAGGACGTTCTCGAAATCGTCTTTCTTGTAGTCGATGACGATATCGGCTCCGAGGCCTTTCACCAGATCGGTACTCGCCGCGCTCGCTGTCGTCGCGACGATCGCACCGAGATGCTTTGCAAGCTGGATGGCGAAGGTTCCCACGCCACCGGAACCGGCCTGGATAAACACTTTCTGGCCTTTCTTCAGCCCGGCTGTTTCGACCAGAACCTGCCAGGCGGTCAGGCCCACGAGCGGAATCGAGGCAGCTTCTTCCATGCTGAGGTTTTTAGGCTTCAGCGCCACGTCGGCTTCATCCATCGCGATAAATTCGGCGAATGCGCCGATCCGGCCGTCGCGCGGCCGGGCATAGATCTCGTCACCGGGCTTGAATTTGCGGACTTTCGATCCGACCCGAACGACGATCCCGGCCACATCATGGCCCAGGATGAAGGGCGGGCGATAGGGCAAAATCAGCTTGAACTCACCATCCCGGAGCTTGGAATCGAGAAGGTTTATACCGGCGGCGTGAATTTCGACCAGGACATCATTGTCCCGCAACGCGGGCTCCGGCATTTCGGCGAGCCGCAGGGCACCCTTCTTTTGATACTTGTCGACAACAAAGGCTTTCATCATGTTTTCTTTCTAAAATGATTTCGATGGCCGGCGCGAAACAGACCGGGCTTGCGTGTCGCACATGCGTTAAGTCACTCGCTTCGTTCAGACAGGCAGGCGAAATTGCTTGCGCAAGATTTTGTCGAACATCGCGGCCGGCGCGAACCGGCGCAGCATGCTGACCTGTCGCGCTGCCTGGCCGGCGGTGTAGCGCCGCCGCGGATGCCTGTCGGTCGCGGCCCGCAGAACCACCTTCGCCACGATGTCCGGGGGATCCGCCTTGGGCATCACGTCGCGAAGCAATGCCTCGAGCCCTGCGCGCGCCTCATCATAGTCCTGCAGGACGGAATCGGGCTCGAATCCGTTCTGGTCGAACACGGTGCGCACGAATGCCGGTTCGATGACCGAAACGCGTATGTTGAAGGCGCGTACCTCGTGGTCGAGCGATTCCGAATAGCCTTCGAGCGCGTGCTTGACGGCTGAATAATGGGCCGAATACGGTGCCGGGACCAGTCCCAGGATCGAGCCGATATTGATGATGCGCCCTTCGCCCAGCCGGCGCATCGACGGCAGCACCGCGTGGGTCATGCGCATGACGCCGAACAGGTTGACGTCGAACAGGGCCTGCGACTGCGCGACAGAGGATTCTTCCGCGCCTCCCAGCAGCCCGACACCGGCATTGTTGACCAAGAGGTCTATCCGGCCGGTCTTGCCGAGGACAGTTGAGACCAGGGACGCGACAGACGCGTCGTCGGTCACGTCGCAAACCAGCATCGATATCCCGTTCGAACTCTGGCTGGACGCCTTGCGGCTGGTGCCGAAGACAGTGAAGCCAGCGCGTGCCAAAATCTCGGCGCTGGCACGGCCGATGCCTGAGGAGGCGCCGGTCACAACAGCGGTCTTTCCCGAATTCCGGTTCATTCTAAAGGCTCCAAACGTAAGAGGTCTTGCCTGTGATCGGCAATTGAATTATGATCGTAATATCACATTATGCTCATAATGCAATAGGAAAACGGGAAGGAACCATCATGCGCTATGACAAAGGCCGGAAGGATGCATCACGCAGCCGGATCATGGAGGTCGCTTCCCACCGCTTCCGAGGCGACGGCATCGCCGCGTCCGGATTGGCCAGCATCATGAGCGACGCCGGGATGACGAACGGCGCCTTCTATCCGCACTTCCAGTCCAAGGCCGACCTCGTGCGCGAGAGCGTGGCCTCGGCCCTGGAGGCTCAGTCGCAGCAATTGCAGGAGGTGCTTGCCTCTGGTGGCCTGGAACTGGCCCTGGCCTTGTATCTGTCGCCCGAGCACCGCGACCATCCGCAGACCGGCTGTGCTTCCGCCGCGCTATTACCGGAGATCGCGCGTCAGCCGCCCGAGACACGCGCTTTCTACACCGAAAGGCTGCTGACCCTGGTTCGCCAGTTGGCAAAGGACCTGCCACCGGGCATCCGTGATCCGGAAGGCGCGGCGCTGGGCGTCTTCGCCGCGCTCATCGGCGCCCTTCAATTGTCTCGCGCGGTGGAAGGAGCGGAATTGTCGGACCGCATTCTAGCGGCGGGAGCGGATGCCGCGCGCACGCTGACCCAGCCGCGGCAGAAGGTCGAAGCATCCTAGGCCGTAAACTCATTACCAGCGGGCGTTTGGAACGCCGCCCAGCGCAGTTGACGGAGGAAGGCTGTAAACTGATCGGGTGCGGCGTCAGCCGGCACGAGCCGATTCCATTGTCGGCGGGCGACTGCGGTGTCGATGTAGCGAAACTCGATTAGGCCGGAAAGCAGCGGCGAAATGCGAAGATAGGGTCCGGAATACGGAGATACATCGGTTTGTTGGACGCATAGATCGTGCATAGAGGTCCAGCCGAACAAGGCGGGCTTGAGCGGCCCTTCGGCGATCAGAATAGCAACTCGCTCTACTCCAGCAACCGCTGCGCGGAACGCATCATCCCCGATGCCTTGCTTTTGATGGAACGTCGCGACGATGTTGACCCAGGGCTCGCTCATGGACGGAGTCTGCGATGGGAGGTCAGTCCTGTCAAACAGTTGCGATTTTCTCTTTCGCAAGCCTCGAATATCTGATTCAGCGTCGGCATGAGCCGATATGATCTGACTGACTTCGAGTGGTGCGCGATCCAACCGCATCTGCCCAACAAGGTGCGCGGCGTGCCGCGTGTTGACGATCGGCGCGTCCTGAACGGCATC
>NZ_VFWQ01000023.1:0-78326 GCF_006442705.1 Mesorhizobium sp. B1-1-7
GTCTCGATCCTCTACACCATCGTGGCGCTGCTCGGCCTGTCGGTGACCTTGTTCATGCCGATGCTGATCCGCCGCTTTGCGCGGCGCTGGGTCTATACCGCAGGGGCTTGCCTGCTCGCCATCGGCTCGCTGTTCTTCGTCACCCACACGCTTGCCGGACAAGTAGCGGGGATGCTGTGCCGGGTGATGGGCGCCAGCGCGCTGTCGATCACGCTCAACCTCTACATCATGGACCACATCCGCAAGACCGACTTCATGCAGGCCGAATCGCTTCGCATGGCGTGGTCGATGTTTGCCTGGACCGGCGGGCCGACGCTCGGCATCTTCCTCTACGCGCATTTCGGCATCTGGGCCGCGCATGGTGCGGTGGCGGTGTTCGCAGTGGCCTTGCTGGCGCTGTTCTGGTTCTATCGGCTTGGTGACAACCAGTCGATCCAGCCGGGCAAGACACGACCGGTCAACCCACTCGCCAATATCGGCCGCTTCGTCGCGCAGCCGAGGCTGAGGCTGGCCTGGCTGATCGCTTTCGGACGCTCCTGCTTCTGGACGACCTTCTTCGTGTACGGCCCACTGTTCATGGTCATCACCGGGCAGGGCGATATCGCCGGCGGCCTGCTCGTCTCGGCCGGCAACGCGCTGTTGTTCATGGCCATCTTCTGGGGCAAGGCTGGAAAACGCTTTGGCGGCCGGCGCACCATGACGTTTGCCTATTTCGCCATGTCGGTGATGCTGCTGGCCGCGGGCACGGTGGGAGCGACCGCTCCGCTGGTGACCGGCGCTTTCCTGCTTGGCGGCGCGTTCTTCACCATCGCGCTCGATGCGCTGGGCTCGACCGCCTTCATGCGCTCGGTACGCTCCTACGAGCGCGCGCAGATGGCAGCCGTCTACCGCACCTATCTCGATTTTTCCGAGCTGACGCCGCCGCTGGTCTATTCCGTGGTGCTGATCTTCTTCGGGCTCGGCTCGGTGTTCGTCACGCTGAGCCTGCTGGCCGCGGTTTGCGGCTTCGTGACCTGGCGGTATCTGCCGAAGTCACTGTGACGGTCACGGCGAAAGCGCCGAGTGGCGCTCGCGCACCCAGTTGTGGAAGCGGTGCAGATCATATTCCTCGGGCATCAGCACGCCGGCTTTGTGGCGCATGGAGCGCAGGCCCTTCTGGTTGACCTCGCAGATCGCCGCATCCTCCTCCAGCACCTGCGTGCCGAAGGCGACGATGTTGTCGATGTCGGCCGACGGGGCATCGAGCGCTTCGGGCGCGAACAGCCATTCCGCGACCAGCCCGGTCTGTTCGGGGCCGAGCGGCACCAGCCGCACGGTCCTGACATAGTCGACATGACCGACGATGAACATCGAGGGCATGCTGGTGGCGTAGGTCTGGCCGGCGGCACGCTCGGCTGGCGTCAAATCCGCGAAGACCGGTGCATGGGTCTTGCCGTCGCGCGACCAGGTTTCGGCGCCGGCGCGCAAACCACCCGAAAATTCCGGCGCGTCATTGTCGGCGTGGCGCACCCATTCGGGGTCGTCATGCCGGCTCATCAGACCGCGGCCATAGATCGGCACCAGCCGCGACAGGTCCTTGTGAACGCCGGGGCAGTGTAGGCATTCGTTGAAGTTTTCCCAAAAAATCTTCCAGTTGCAGTTCATCACCTTGCGCAGCACATGGCCTGATACCAGCGTTTCCAGCGGCCAATTGCCGAGATCGCCGGAGGCGGGATCGAAGGAGGCCTGCGCCGAGCCGGCCGCGTCCTCCTGCAAATTCGCGTCCTCCTGCAAATTGACGAACACGAAGCCGCGCCACACCGACAGTGCGACGCGATAGAGCGGATGGTCGGCCTTGTCGAAGCCTTCGGGCAGTGATTTCGACGGCACGCGCACGAGGTCGCCGCGCAGCGAATACGACCAGGCATGATAGGGGCAGGTGATGAGCCGCGCCTTCAGCCGGCCTTCGCTTTCCTGGCAAAGCTGCGAGCCGCGATGCCGGCAGGTGTTGTGGAAGGCGCGCAGTTCGCCGGTCTCGTCGCGCAGCACGACGATTTCCTGCGTGCCGACGCGGAAAGTGCGGAACGCCAGCGGTTGGGCAAGATCGGCCTCGCGGCAGACGAGCAGCCAGCTTCGATACCAGATCGCATCGAGGTCGCGCCGATAGCTCTCGCCGTCCCAATAGGCCGATGACGGCAACGTCGCTTCGGCCCGGGTCAGGCCGTTGTAGCAATCGCGCTCGCTGGCATTGGGCTGCAGAACTGGTGGCTGCAGGGCTGGAGGCTGCATGGCTGGCTTCCTGTAAAGTGGCCAGCCGACACCCGGCCGGGATAATTGTCAATTGTGGTGCCGAGAACGGCCGATGTCGCCGGCATGGCGCAATCGCGCTGGTTGCCGGCGGAATTTGGTTTGCCGCGTGTCGTGATTTTCCGTATAGTCACGCTGTCGTCGGTTCCGTTTTGGAGCCAAGAGGGAATGCGGTGCGGGCTCAATCGTTGCCCAATGCCGTGGCTGCCCCCGCAACTGTGTGCGGTAGTCCTCTCCATATGCCACTGAAGATTTTTCTTCGGGAAGGTGGAGAAGGGCGCTTATCCGCGAGCCAGGAGACCTGCCGGCGACAGGAAACTGACTTCGATGCCCTCGGGTGGAGGGTGAAAGGACAAGACATGAATACCGCTTCCGTCTCCCTCGGCACCTCGGTCTCCTCGCAGTCGCGCTTCATGCAGCTCGCGCTCGCCGCGCTGCTCGGCATCTTCGTTGTCGGCTTTGTCGGCTTCTCGCATATCGATGCGGTCCACAATGCCGCCCACGACTATCGTCATTCGATGGCGTTTCCCTGCCACTGACGAGGATTTGACATCATGAACCTGTTTCGCAACGTCGTGTTCATCGCGGCGATCGCAGGGCTCGTGGCCGGCGTCGTTCTCGCCTGCATGCAGGCCTATGCCACCGTGCCGCTTATCCTCAAGGCCGAAGTCTACGAGCAGGCCGGTGGCGGCCATCATCATGACCATGCCGCGCCCACTGCCGCGGATACCAATGCCATGAGCACCGCCGCACCGGCGGGGAATGCCATGAGTTCCGCCGCGCCTGCACCGGCCGAAGCCGCCGCTCCGGCGGAAGACGAAGGCTGGGCCCCGGCCGATGGTTTCGAGCGTTTCGGCTTCAGCGTGCTTGCCAACATCGTCACCGGCATCGGCTTCGCGCTGGTCCTGGTCGCGGTCTCGGAATTCGCCGGCGGCATCGGCAATTGGCGCCAGGGCGTGTTCTGGGGCCTGGCAGGTTTTGCCGTGTTCACGCTGGCGCCTGGCCTCGGCCTGCCGCCGGAACTGCCGGCGATGCCGGCGGCCGAGTTGCTGCCGCGCCAGATTTGGTGGGTCTCGACGGTGGCGGCCACGGCGATCGGTCTTGGGCTGATCGCCTTCCGCAAATCGCTGCCGCTCGCGATCCTCGGCGTGGCTTTGATCGTCGCCCCGCATATTGTCGGCGCGCCGCAGCCCGACAGTTTCGAGACGCCGATCCCGGAAGGCCTGCATCATCAGTTCGTGGTGGCGGTGACCGTAACCAATCTGGTGTTCTGGCTGGTGCTCGGCGCGGTCGTCGGCGTGGTGCGCGGCCGCTTCACCGGCACCGCGACCAGCCTGCGCGACAGCTTTGCCTGATCGAGGCAAGCTGACTTTCATCATTGGCGGCGCGCGCTCCGGCAAGAGCGCGCACGCCGAGACCCTGGCGACGGCCTTGCCCTCGCCATGGACCTATATCGCCACCGCTGAAGCCTATGACGACGAGATGCGTGAGCGCATCGCGCTGCACCGGACGCGGCGCAGCGAGGGGTGGTCGACCATCGATGCGCCGCTGGACCTCGCCGGCGCGCTCGAGGCCCTGCCGGACAATCAGCCGGTGCTTGTCGACTGCCTCACTCTGTGGCTGACCAATCACATGCTGGCCGAACACGATATCGAGCAGGAATGCCGACGGCTGACTGACGTGCTGTTGCGACCGCGCGGGTCCTGGTTCGTGGTGTCCAACGAAGTCGGGCAAGGCATCGTGCCGGACAATGCCCTGGCACGTCGGTTCCGCGATGCCGCCGGCCGGCTCAACCAGCAGGTCGCGGCGATTTCCGATACGGTGCTTTTGATGGTGGCCGGGCTGCCGCTCAAGGTGAAGTGAGATGACCCACATCGACGACAAGAATGAAGAGCGCCACCGCGCCAAGATGGCCAAGCGCAAGGCGGTGCAGGACGCCGAGGTGGCAAGCAAGACGGTCGAGAAGGGCCTGCTGATCGTCAACACCGGACCTGGCAAGGGCAAGACCACGGCCGCTTTCGGCCTGGCGCTTAGAATGCTCGGCTATGGCAAACGCGTCGGTGTCGTCCAGTTCATCAAGGGCAAATGGCACACCGGCGAGAAAGACGCTTTCGCCGCTTTCGGCGACCGCGTCGTCTGGCACGCGATGGGCGAGGGTTTCACCTGGGAGACGCAGGATTTGAAGCGCGATATCGCGGCCGCCGAGGCCGCCTGGGCCAAGGCGCTTGAATTGCTCGCCGATCCGTCGATCAGCCTCGTCGTGCTCGACGAGCTCAACATCGCGCTGCGCTACGACTATCTCGATCTCGACAAGGTGGTTGCGGCGCTGAAGGCTCGTCGCGAGGGTCTGCATGTCGTCGTCACCGGCCGCAATGCCAAGCCGGCGCTGGTCGAGGCGGCCGATCTGGTCACCGAGATGGGCGTGACCAAGCACCATTTTTCGGCAGGTGTGAAGGCGCAGCAGGGGATAGAGTTCTGATGTTCCTTACCCTCCCCCTTGTGGGGAGGTCGATCCGCGGAGCGGAGCGGGGAGGGGCCTGGGCGCCGCCCCCCACCCCGGCGCTGTGCGCCGACCCTCTCTACAAGGAGGATGGTGAGATCACGCCACAATTGCGATCGCCGCGACCAACCCAAACAGCCCGATCAGCAGATAATCGGCGACGCGGTAAAGTTTCAGCGCCCGCCTGATGTCGAGGCTGTCGGCTTCGCGGCGGCCGCCTTCGCCCATGAAGACGTCGTCTACCAGCACGCCGCCATAGCTGCGCGGTCCCGCGAGTGCCAGGCCAAGTGCGCCGGCCATAGCCGCTTCCGGCCAGCCGGCATTGGGCGAGCGGTGCTTTTTCGCATCGCGCCGCACAGCGCGCCAGGCATTGCGGTGGTCGGCTCCCTTGACCAGGAAAGCCGCCAGCACGATCAGCAGAGCGGTCAGCCGCGACGCCGGCAGGTTGATCCAGTCGTCGAAGCGCGCCGCCGCCCAGCCGAAAGCTTCGTGGCGCGGGGTGCGGTGGCCAATCATCGAATCGGCGGTGTTGGCGGCCTTGTAGGCGGCGCCGCCGGCGAGTCCGCCGACACCGGTCCAGAAGGCGGGGGCGACGATGCCATCGGAAAAATTCTCGGCCAGGCTCTCGATCGCCGCGCGGCAGACACCGGCCCTGTCCAGCGTTTCCGGATCGCGGCCGACGATGCGCGAGACGGCGACGCGGCCCATGGCGAGACCGCCCGAGTCCAGCGCATCGGCCACGGCCTCGACATGGTCGTAGAGGCTCTTCTGCGACAGGAGCGATGTCGCCAGGAGGGCGGTGACGAATAGCCCCAGGGGAACGAACCAGAGCAGGATCTGTACGCAGAGACCGATCACCGCCGGCACCAGCACGATGACCAGCAGCGCCTGGACGCCACGTTGGCGACGCAGCGCGTCGGGATCAGTAGCGCGGTTGAGCCTTAGGTCGAGAAAGGATATCAGCCTGCCGAACCACGTCACCGGATGACCGATGGCGCGAAACAGCCAGTCTGGATAACCCAGAAAAAATTCGATGGCCAATGACAGGAAAGCGATCAGGACTGACATGAAGCTTCTTGATGGAGCGGTGGACCATGGTGGAAGTCTTGGCCGGGCGAGGGTGCTTTTCCCCAACGCCGTACTGCCTTTCGTCGACCTCTCGACCGGTATCAATCCGCACTCCTACCCGCTTTTCGATCTGCCCGCCACCTCGCTGTCGCGATTGCCGGAGGCCGCGCGCGGGCGCGAACTGGCAGCGATCGCGGCCAGCACTTACGGCGCGCCGTCGCCAGCCCATGTCATGGCGGCACCGGGCACGCAAATCCTGCTGCCGCGGGTGGCGGCGCTGGCCAGGCCCGGCAAGGCTTTGGTGCTGGGGCCGACCTACGCCGAACATGCCCGCGCAGCAGCGATCGCCGGGCATCGGGTGAGCGAAGTCAGCGATTTTGCCATGCTGGCCGAAGCTGACCTTGCCATCATCGTCAATCCGAACAACCCGGACGGGCGCATCATCGAGCGCGATCGGTTGCTGGCGTTGGCAGTGCAATTGCGCGCCAAGGGCGGGCTGCTGGTCGTCGACGAGGCATTCATGGATGTCGGTCCGCGCGAACATAGTCTTGCCGGCGATGTCGGACAGGGCGGCATCGTCGTCTTGCGCTCGTTCGGCAAGTTCTTTGGCCTGGCCGGCCTACGGCTCGGGTTTGCGCTTTCCGATGCGCTGACGGTGGAATTGCTGGAGACGCAATTCGGGCCATGGGCTGTCGCCGGCCCGGCGCTGGAGTACGGCATTCGCGCGCTTGCCGATATCGGCTGGCAGGAGGATATGCGGGCTTCCCTTATAGAGGCATCGGCGCGGCTGGACGCCCTGTTCGGCCGCTTCGGCGTTGCTGTCGCCGGCGGCACCACGCTGTTTCGCTATCTCAGTCTGGCGGATGCCGCCGGCCTGTTTTCGGCACTTGGCGAGAGCGGCATCCTGCTTCGGCATTTCTCCGACCGGCCGCATGTCCTGCGCGCCGGCCTGCCGGGGAGCGAGGAAGAGTGGCAGCGGCTCGAATCGGCTCTTGCCGGCTGGGCGTCACGGCGCGACGATGGCGCCAGGGAGATCGCGCGATGATCCACGTCTGTTCACTGGCGAAGATCGAGGAAACTGTGGCTAGAACCGGCGCCGACCGCATGCTGTCCTTGTTGGCAGCGGGAACCGAGGTTGTTCGGCCGTCCTCGATATCGCGGGAAAACCATCTGCATCTCGTAATGCACGACATCGCGGTGGCGCAGGACGGCATGACCATGCCGGGCGAGGAGCATGTGCGCAACCTGCTCGATTTCGCGCGCCGCTGGGATCGGGCCAAGCCGATGCTCGTGCATTGCTATGCCGGCATCAGCCGCTCGACGGCGTCGGCCTACATCATCGCCGCCGCACTGGCGCCGAAACGCGACGAGGCCGAACTGGCGCAGACGCTGCGTGCCCTGTCGCCATCGGCGACGCCCAACCCGCGGCTGATCGCGGTGGCCGATGCGCTGCTTAACCGCAATGGCCGCATGATCGAGGCGATCGAATCGATCGGGCGCGGTGCGGATGCGTTCGAGGGCACGCCATTCGCGCTGAAGATCGACGTTTAGGCGGCTATTTCAGCCACTCGGCCAACTTCGCCTTGCGCACGTCCCTGAGCAGGCTGATGAAGCCATCGGCCTGATATTCAGCCGTCAGCCGGCCTTTCTCCGCCGTTGCGATGCTGGCGTCGCCGACCACGCCGTTCGGGCTGAGATCACTGGCGATCCAGGCGAAGGCGTGGGTGCCGGTGTGGCGCAGCAGCGAAAACTCCTGCTCGGCCTTGGCGACGTTGGAGACGAAATTGTCGGCCTTGCCCATGTAGACGAGATCCGGCCGGAAATGCAGCATCAGCGAGGTCTCGACATCGCCGCCATGAATGCCGTGGCGATCCTCGAGCTCGGTGTACATGCCGGCAGGGCGGCCGAAGCGCTGCCAACTGGTCTTCACCGCCAGCATCTTCTCGCGCACCCGAAATTCGCGCGTGATGATGCCCATGATCTCTTCATTGCCGCCATGCGAGTTGACGACGATGAGCTTGCGCACACCGGCGCGCGCGATCGACAGGCCAAGCTCGGTCCAGGCCTCGACCAGCGTCGTTGCCGGCAGGGTAAGAGTACCCGGCGCGTGCAGATGCTCGTTCGACTTGCCCACCGCCTGGACCGGCAGTATGCGGATGTCGAGATCGTCGGGCAGGCGCGAAATGACGGTGTCCAGCATGCCGTTCATGATCGAGGTGTCGGTAGACACAGGCAGATGCGGTCCATGCTGCTCGATCGCCGCCACCGGCAGCACGGCGATGGTCGCCTCGGGATCGATCGAAGCGTATTCGGTGGTCCGGTAATCGCCCCACCACACGCGTCTTCTTGCAACGGTCATGTCATGCCTCTTCGATGAACCGGCCAGACCTAGCGCGGGACGGGCGGCCTGTCGATCACCCGGCCGCGATGGCTTCGATCTCGACCTTGAATTCGGGCCGCGCAAATCCGCTGACGATCATCAGCGTCGAGGCCGGCGCCGGGCTGGAAAACAGCCGGTCGCGGACGTCCATATAGGGCCGCAGATGCGCGCGGTCGGTCACATAGGCGTTGATGCGCACGATATCCCCAAGTCCAAGCCCCGCCTCGCCGAGGATCGCCGCGATGTTGCGGAAGCAGAGCTCGGCCTGGGCGCCGGCGTCTTCGGGTATCTGGTCATCCGCGGTGATCGCAACCTGGCCCGAGCACAGCACCAACCGCTTGCCCGAGGGCACCTCGACGCCGTGGCTGTAGCGGGCAAAGGGAGGCTTGATCGACTTCGGGGTGAGGAATTTGAACATGGCAATCTCCTGGATACCGCCAGCGTAAGGCGGGATGCATTGCAGCATCAAGATGGCGGTGCATGTTGCCGGTGCGATTGTGGACAGGCGTTCAAAAAATAGGCACGATGCCTCCAGTGCAGCACGACCTTTCCGGCTTTCGCAGATGGCTGTGGTGCAGGCGGGCGGGTCCCGGCGCGTGACGCCGGTGGCATGTGTCTTGCTTCTTGAATCTTTGGTGTCGAGCCTGGCGCGTGTCGCGCCGGAGCAAACAAAGGGTGGTGTCGATGTACGCAAAACAGAAGATCTCGGTGGCGGTGGTGGCCTTGCTTGCCGCCGGCACGCTTGGGGCGGCGGCGAATGAAAAAGTCACCTTCGGCACCAACTGGTTGGCCGAGCCGGAACATGGCGGCTACTACCAGGCCGTGGCGGACGGCACCTATGCCGCCTGCGGCCTCGACGTCACCATCATGCAGGGCGGCCCGCAGGTCAGCGGCCGGCCGATGCTGCTGGCCGGCAAGATCGATTTCTACATGGGCGGCAACCTGTTGTCGGCCTTCGATGCCGTCCAGCAGGGCATTCCGATGCGCGTGGTGGCCGCCGACTTCCAGAAGGATCCGCAGGTCATCATGTCCCACCCCGGCGAGGGGCTCGACAAATGGGAGGATCTGAAGAACGCCGACCAGTACATCCTGGGCGACGAAGGCGTGCAGACCTTCTTCCAGTGGATGGTCACGGCGCTCGGCTTCGACGCCGCCAAGCGCGCGCCTTATACCTACAACACCGCTCCGTTCCTCGCCAACAAGAAGTCGATCCAGCAGGGCTACGTCACGTCGGAACCGTTCGCGGTCAAGAAGGAAGGCGGCTTCGTGCCGAACCAGTTCCTGCTGGCCGACTATGGCTGGGATACGTATTCGACGACGATCGAGGTGATGCAGGACACGATCGACAAGAAGCCGGAGGTGGTCCAGTGCTTCGTCGATGGCTCGGCCAAGGGTTGGTACAAATATCTCTACGGCGACAACAAGGCCGCCAACGACATGATCAAGAAAGACAATCCTGACATGACGGACGAGCAGATCGCCTTCTCGATCGAACAGATGAAGAAGTTCGGCCTTGCCGATTCCGGCGACACCGAGAAGCTCGGCATCGGCGCCATGACCGACGCGCGGATCAAGAGTTTCTACGACAAGATGGTCAAGGCCAAGGTCACGCCCGGCGGCATCGACATCACGAAAGCCTATACGCTGACCTTCATCAACAAGGGCGTCGGGCTCGAGCTGAAGAAATAGGCCGGTCCCGGCAATGATGAGGGAAAAGGTGGCGAAAGCGCCGGCCTTGGGCATCGCTCCGACCTTGCTGGCGCTGCGTGGCGTCGGCAAGGTCTTTTCCAACGGCGTGACGGCGCTGAGCGAAGTCGACCTGACGATCCGGGAAGGCGATTTTCTCAGCCTGCTCGGACCGTCCGGCTGCGGCAAGTCGACGGCGCTCCGGCTGATCGCCGGCCTGTCGACGCCGACTTCCGGCGTGCTCGATTGGCGTGGCGGTGGCTCGCTCGACCGCGCCAACATCGGCTTCGTCTTCCAGGAGCCGACATTGCTGCCCTGGGCCAGCGTCTTCGACAATGTCTGGCTGCCGCTGCGGCTGAAGGGTATTTCCCGCGCCAAGGCGGCGCCGGCGGTAACGGAGATGCTGGCGCGGGTGCACCTGACCGGCTTCGAGGACGCCGTGCCGCGCGAACTGTCGGGCGGCATGAAGATGCGCGTCTCGATCGCGCGGGCCATGGTGACCAAGCCGCGCGTGCTTTTGATGGACGAGCCGTTCGCCGCGCTCGACGAGATCACGCGTTTCAAGCTCAACAACGACCTCCTGGAGCTGTGGCAGGACGAGCGCTTCACCGTCGTCTTCGTCACCCACAGCGTCTTTGAGAGCGTGTTTCTCTCCAACCGCGTTGTCGTCATGGCGGCACGTCCGGGCAGGGTGTTCGACGAACTCGCCATCGAGGCTTCCTATCCACGCGACGAGGTGTTTCGGACCTCTCCCGACTATGCTGCTTTGTGTCGGCGGGCTTCCGATGTGCTGATCGGTGCCATCAACCTGACGGCAGGACCGCATCATGACGGCCATTGAAGAGAGTGCGCTGAAGCTCGATCCCGAGGAAGCGCGGCGCGTGCGTCAGGAGCGGTTCGAGCGGATCGGCCGCTGGGTGCTGCCGCTGGCGATCATGATCCTGGCGATCTGGCTGTGGGACCGCATCTGCGTCTGGAACGAGATCCCGCAATACATCCTGCCGCGCCCCGGCGTGGTGCTATCTACGCTCTACAACGATGCCGGCCTATTGTTCTCGTCGCTGCTGGTCACCTTGCGCATCACCTTCCTCAGCCTGGCCTTGGCCGTTATCGGCGGCGTCGGCCTGTCGGTGCTGTTCGCGCAGTCGAAATGGGTCGAGATGTCATTTTTCCCCTTCGCCATCGTGCTGCAGGTGACGCCGATCGTAGCGATCTTTCCGCTGATCAACATCTACGTGAACAACCAGACGACCAAGCTTCTGCTGTGCGCCTGGATCGTCGCCTTCTTCCCGATCCTGTCCAACACAACGCTCGGCCTCAACTCCGTTGACCGCAATCTGCGCGACCTGTTCAAGCTCAACGGCGCGACGCGTTGGCAGCAACTGCGCTATCTCAGGCTGCCGGCGGCGATGCCGTATTTCCTCGGCGGGCTGAAGATCGCCGGCGGCCTGTCGCTGATCGGCGCCGTGGTGGCCGAGTTCGTCGCCGGCGCCACCGGCCAGTCGTCGGGGCTTGCGTCGCGCATCATCGAGGCCGGTTACCGGCTCAACGCGCCGCGGCTGTTCGCGGCGCTGTTCCTGATCTCGCTGACCGGCATCCTGATCTTCCTCGTGCTGTCGCTGATTTCGCATCTCGTTCTGCGGCGCTGGCACGAAAGCGCGCTGAAACAGGAGCGCTAGGGTGTGTGACGTGATTGATATGTTGGTGCGAGGCGCCCCCCTCTATCCTGCCGGACATCTCCCCCTCAAGTGGGGAGATTGGCCGCTGTCACGATCTTCGCCAATCTCCAACGTTGAAAAAAATGAGCCGACGCGGCCGCTGCCAATCCCCCCCCTTGAGGGGGAGATGCCCGGCAGGGCAGAGGGGGGCAACGCTTGATACCAACCTTCGGCTCTTACCATCTCGCCAATGTTCGCCTTCATCGCTCACTGACGCCAGGCCTTTCCGCGCCCTTCGATGCTGACGGCTTTGCGCTTGCCGACATCGCTGTGGCCGATGGCAAGATTTCCAGCATCACCGCGCATGACCGATCCGCCGATGGCGTCGATCTCGGCGGTCGCATCATCCTGCCCTGTTTCGTCGACTGCCATACTCATATCGACAAAGGCCATATCTGGCCGCGCAAACCCAATCCCGACGGCACCTTCATGGGGGCGCTGAACGCCACCGGCGCTGACCGCGCAGCCCGCTGGAGCGCCGATGATGTGGCGCGGCGGATGGATTTCTCGCTGCGCTCGGCCTACGCGCATGGCACCAGGGCGCTGCGCACCCATATCGACAGCGTCGCGCCGCAGGAGGAGATTTCCTGGCCGGTATTCGAGACGATGCGCGAGACATGGCGTGGCCGCATCGAATTGCAGGGCGCCTGCCTGCTCGGCATCGAGGGCGTGCGCGACAGAAAATGGTTCGACAGGCTGGCGAAACGGGTTGCAGCGGCCAAGGGGGTGCTTGGCGTCGTCACCTATATGGTGCCGGACCTGGAAGAACTGCTCGACCAGGTCTTCGCGCAAGCGATCAAGCATGGCCTCGACCTCGATTTCCATGCCGACGAGACGGACGATGCCGCCGCGATCTCGCTGAAGAAGATCGCCGAGGCGGCACTGTGGAACGGCTTCGAGGGCAAGATCCTTGTCGGCCATTGCTGTTCGCTGGCGCGGCAGCCCGATCTCGACGTGCTGGACACGCTGGACAAGGTGGCGAAGGCCGGCTTAGCCGTCGTGTCGCTGCCGATGTGCAATCTCTATCTGCAGGATCGGCGCACGGATCAAACCACGCCGCGCTGGCGTGGCGTGACGCTGCTGCACGAGATGAAGGCGAGGGGGATTCCGGTGGCCGTCGCCTCAGACAACACGCGTGATCCCTTCTATGCCTATGGCGACCTCGATATGCTGGAGGTCTACCGCATGGCGACGCGCATCCTGCATTTCGATCACCCGGTCGCGGATTGGCCGCGGACAGTCACCGCGACGCCGGCCGACGTGATGCGGCTCGACGGGTTCGGCACGCTTGCCGACGGTGGCGATGCCGACTTCATCCTGTTCAAAGGTAGGAGCTGGACCGAATTGCTGTCGCGGCCCGAATCGGATCGCATCGTCGTGCGCGGCGGGCGCGCGATCGACCGGCAGTTGCCCGACTATGCCGAACTCGATGGACTGATGGTGGAATGATGGACGTCTCGGCGCTCAAACGCGATCTCGAAGGCCTGAAGGTCGACGACAATCCGGCGATCGTCCAGCAGAAGAGCCGCGATTTCTACTGGTACAGCCCGGTGCTCAAGCGGCAGCTCGACCATGTCACCGGCGATCTCATCGTGACGCCGAGGAACGAGGCCGAACTGGTCCGCGTGCTGGCCGCCTGTTATCGGCATGGCGTACCGGTGACACCGCGCGGCAGCGGCACCGGCAATTACGGCCAGGCGATGCCGCTGTCAGGCGGCGTGGTGCTCAATCTTGCCGAGATGAACGAGATCAAGTCGATCGCGCCGGGCCGTGTCGTGACGGGACCGGGTGCAATCCTGGCCGATATCGACAAGGCGACGCGGGCGCATTCCGGCCAGGAGTTGCGGCTGTCGCCCTCCACCTACAACACTGCCTCGATCGGCGGCTTCATCGCCGGAGGCTCGGGCGGTGTCGGCTCGATCAATTTCGGCGGCCTGCGTGATTTCGGCAATGTGCTGCGCCTGCGCGTGGTGACCATGGAGGCCGAACCGAAGGCGCTCGAACTCACCGGCGAGGATTTGCACAAGGTGACCCACGCCTATGGCACCAACGGCATCATCTCGGAAGTCGAGATGCCGCTGACCGCTGCCTATGAGTGGGTCGATGTCATCGTCGGCTTCGACAAGTTCATGGACGCGGCGCGCTACGGCAATGCACTGGCGTGCCAGGACGGCATCCTGACCAAGCTGATCACGCCGATCGCCGCGCCCGTGCCGCAGCTCTATTTCAAGCGGCACCAGAAATTCCTACGGGAAGGGCAGAGCATCTGCGTCGTCATGGTGGCACGGCATGGGTTGGATGCTTTCCTCGCCTTCACCCGCCGCGCCGGCGGCGAGTTGATCTTCAATGCCGCGACGGCAACGCCGGAGGAGAAAAAGGGTCTGCCGCCGGCCTATGAGCTGGCCTGGAACCACACCACGCTGAGAGCGCTGCGGGTTGACCCTTCGATCACCTATCTGCAATCGCTCTATCCTTTTCCAAAGCAGCTGGCGCTGGTCGAGAAAATGGATGCGATGTTTCCCGGCGAGGTGTTTTCGCATCTCGAATTCGTGCGGCTGGACGGCAACATCACCTGTTTCGGCCTGCCGCTGGTCAAGTTCACCACCGAAGCGCGGCTCGACGGGATCATCCGCCTGCATGAGGAGAATGGCTGCCCGATCTTCAACCCGCACCGCTATACGCTGGAAGAGGGCGGCATGAAGCAGACCGACGCGGTGCAGCTCGCCTTCAAGCGCGAGACCGACCCCCAGGGGCTGCTCAATCCCGGCAAGATGATCGCCTGGGAAAATCCGGATTATGACTATCGTTCGGGGCGAACTTTTTTGTTCAGGGGGCTGCAGAGGGTGGGATGAGGAGAGGTTCGCGCTTGAACACCCCCCTCTGGCCTGCCGGCCATCTCCCCCGCAAGGGGGGAGATCGGGCTGCCGCAACGCTTTCGCTAATTGGCAGCGTGGCAGCTTGGCCGCAGCGGCCAAGCTGCCAATCTCCCTCCTTGCGGGGGAGATGCCCGGCAGGACAGAGGGGGGTGCCTCGCACTGACCTTCGAGACTTCCTCCAATGAACATCCTCGTCCTCTACGCCCATCCGGTCGAGACCAGCTTCAATGCCGGCCTGCACCGGATGATCGTCGAGCGGCTGACGGCGGCGGGTCATGCGGTCGATGACTGCGATCTCTACGCCGAGGATTTCGACCCGCGGCTGACGCACCAGGAGAGGCTGGACTATCACAGCCCGCGGGGCCCCGAAGACGCGGTGGCGCCGTATGTCGAGCGCCTGTTGCGGGCCGATGCGCTGGTGCTTTCCTATCCGGTGTGGAACTACGGCTTTCCCGCGATCCTGAAAGGCTTCTTCGATCGCGTCTTTCTGCCCGGCGTGTCGTTCAAGCTGGTCGACGGCAAGGCGCAGCCGTCATTGCACAATATCAAGAAGGTCGCCGCCGTCACCACCTATGGCGGCAGCCGGTTTCGCGCCATGCTGATGGGCGATCCGCCGCGCAAGCTGATCAAGCGCATGCTGCGCGCCACCGTGAAACCTGGTGCGCCGGTGACATACCTCGCGCATTACGCGATGAACCTGTCGACCGACGACAGCCGCAAGGCCTTCATGGCCAAGACCGCGGCCAGCATGGATGCCTTCTGATGCGCGCGCTGGTCGTCTATTGCCATCCGGTGCCGGAGAGTTTTTGCGCCGCGATCCGCGATGCCGCTGTCGAGGTGTTGACGCAAAGAGGCTGGGAGGTGCGGTTGCTCGACCTCTATGCCGAGAAATTCGATCCGGTGATGGGCTGCGACGAGCGGCGCGGCTACAATAACCAGGCGCCGCGGGACCCGGCGCTGAAGCCGCATTTCGAGCTGCTCAACTGGGCCGAGGCGATCCTCTTCGTCTATCCGACCTGGTGGTACGGGCTGCCGGCGATGCTGAAGGGCTGGCTCGACCGGGTTTGGGCGACCGATGTCGCCTTCAAGCTGCCGGTGGGCAAGGGGCGGATCAAATCGCTGATGACGCATGTAACCAAGGTCGGCGTCATCACCACCTGCGGCGCGCCGACCTGGTGGAGCGTCGTAGTCGGCCAACCCGGGCGCAAGACCCTGCTGCGCGGCATGCGGGCGCTCTGCGCGACGCGCTGCCGGACGTTCTTCCTGGCGCATTATCTGATGGATGCCTCGACGCCACAATCGAGGGCGGCGTTTCTGGGGAAGGTGAGGGCGAAGCTGGAAAGGTTTTGAGGGAATTAGCGTCCTTCTCCCCGTGGAACGGGGAGAAGGAAGAGGGCGCTACATCTTCGTTCGCTCGGCCTTCGGATCATACATCGGCTTCAGCGACGCCTCTGCTGCAAAACGTTCGCCGGCGATCTCGATCTCGTAGGACGAGGCCAGCACATCGGCCTCGCTCTCGCCGGGACAGGGCACATAGCCGAGCCCGATCGCACCGCCGAGATGATGGCCGTAATTGCCCGAGGTGATTGGGCCGACGATCTTGCCGTCGCGCAGGATTGCTTCGTTGTGAAAAAGCAGCGGCTGCGGGTCCTTCAGGCGGAATTGGACGAGCCGGCGTGAGAGTCCGGCCTCCTTCTTGCGCAGCACCGCATCACGGCCGATGAAGTCGCCCTTGGCCGTCTTCACCGCGAAGCCGAGCCCTGCCTCCAGCACGTGGTCCTCGTCGGTGATGTCGTGGCCGAAATGGCGGAAGGCCTTTTCGATGCGGCAGGAATCCAGCGTGTGCAGGCCGCAGAGTTTCAGTCCGACATCGGTACCGGCCTCCTCGATCGCCTCGAAGACATGGGCGGCCTGGTCGGTCGAGACATAGAGCTCCCAGCCGAGTTCGCCGACATAGGTGACGCGGTGGGCGCGGGCGAGGCCCATGCCGATCTCGATCTCCTGGAACGTGCCGAACGGATTGTTCTCGTTGGAAAAGTCGTTGGGGCTGACCTTCTGGATCAGCTTTCGGGCGTTCGGACCCATCAGGCAAAGTACGCTTTCGGCCGCGGTCACATCGGTGATGACGACGAATTCCTCGCCGACATGCCGGCGCAGCCAGGCGAGATCGCGTTGCAGCGTGGCGCCCGGCACGACGAGGAAGTAGGCGGTATCCGACAGGCGCGAGACCGTGAGATCGCTTTCGATGCCGCCGCGCTTGTTGAGCATCTGGGTGTAGACGATCTTGCCGGGCGCCACGTCCATGTCGTTGGCGCAGAGCCTTTGCAGGAAAGCGCAGGCGTCGCGGCCCTCGACGCGGATCTTGCCGAACGAGGTCATGTCGAACAGGCCGACCTTGTCGCGGACCGCCAGATGTTCCTCGCGCTGGTTGTCGAACCAGTTCTGCCGCTTCCAGGAATAGCGGTATTCGCGCTCCTGTCCTTCGCGGGCGAACCAGTTGGCCCGCTCCCAGCCTGCGACTTCGCCGAACACGGCGCCGCGCGCCTTCAGGTGTTCATGCAGCGGCGAGCGCCGGACATTCCTCGACGTTGCCATCTGCCGATAGGGGAAGTGATCGGCGTAGAGCAGGCCGAGCGTTTCGGAGACGCGCTCCTTGAGATAGCGGCGGTTCTTCTGGAACGGCTGGGCACGGCGGATGTCGACTTCCCACAGGTCGAAGGGCGCCTCGCCGTCGTTGATCCACTGCGCCAGCGCCATGCCGGCGCCACCGGACGAGACGATGCCGATCGAATTGTAGCCGGTCGCCATCCAATAGCCGCGCAGTTCCGGCGCCTCGCCGAGATAATAGCGGTCGTCGGGGGTAAAACTCTCGGGTCCGTTGAAGAAGGTGTGGATGCCGGCGGTGGCCAGCATCGGCATGCGGTTGACGCCCATTTCGAGGATGGGTTCGAAATGGTCCATGTCCTCGGGCAATTGGTCGAAGCAGAAATCCTCGCGGATGCCGTCCATGCCCCAGGGCTTGGCCATCGGCTCGAAGGCGCCGAGCATCATCTTGCCGGCGTCTTCCTTGTAGTAGGCGCACTCGTCCGGCACGCGCAGCACCGGCAGGCGGCCGAGGCCGGGGATGGGTTCGGTGACAAGGTAAAAATGCTCGCAGGCGTGCAGCGGGATGGTGACGCCGTTCTGGGCGCCGAGTTCACGCGCCCACATGCCGGCGCAGTTGACGACGATGTCGGCCTCGATCATGCCTGTTTCGTCACCTTGCGCCCAGGATACGCCGGTGACGCGACCGTCCCTGGTGTAGACCTTGGTCACCTTCACATTCTCGACGATGGTGGCGCCGCGCTGGCGAGCGCCCTTGGCCAGCGCCATGGCGATGTTGGCCGGGTCGCACTGGCCGTCGAGCGGCAGATGCACGGCGCCGACGACGTCGGAGACATTGAGATGCGGATACATCTCACTGACTTCGCTGGGCGAAATCTCGCGCACGTCGACATCGAAGGCGCGGGCCAGCGAGGCCTGCCGATAGATCTCGTGCTTGCGCTCCTCGGTCAG
Source organism: Mesorhizobium sp. B1-1-7 (assembly GCF_006442705.1). Taxonomy (NCBI): domain Bacteria; kingdom Pseudomonadati; phylum Pseudomonadota; class Alphaproteobacteria; order Hyphomicrobiales; family Phyllobacteriaceae; genus Mesorhizobium; species Mesorhizobium sp. B1-1-7. Next base: position 18,070 of record NZ_VFWQ01000023.1, read on the forward strand.
CGCCACGGTGATCGAGCCGACCTGGCGCATGCCGGTGCCGACCTCGGTCTCGGCTTCCAGCTTGACGTAGAGGTCGGCCGAATATTTCGCCAGCCGCGTCATGTTCTGCGAGCCGCGCAACTGGCCGATCAGGCCAGCGGCGTGCCATGTCGTACCCGATGTCAACTGCTTGCGCTCGAGCAGCACGATATCGGTCCAGCCGAGCTTGGCCAGGTGATAGGCGACCGAACAGCCGGAGACGCCGCCTCCGATGATGACCGCCCTTGCCTTGGCAGGGATGGCCTTGGTGGGGATGGTCGTCATGCGGCCTCGCGGCGATAGCTGGAAGCAAAACGGCGCAGCCGCAGCGCTGCTTCCTGCAGCACGGGTTCCGGCTGGCAGAGGCTGATGCGGATGTGGCCGGCGGCGGCCTCGCCGAAGCTGGAGCCGGGCATCACGCCGACACTCTCCTTGTCGAGCAACGCCCAGGCGAATTTCTCGTCGTCGGGTTCGACATTGGATATGTCGAGCATGACATACATGCCGCCCTCTGAACCGCGCACGGTGACATCGTTCATGCCGCGCACGGCCTCGATGAAGACGGTGCGGCGCGCCGCGTAGCGCTCGGCGATGTCCTTGACGCCATAGCGGTTCTCCAGCGCCTCGGCGCAAGCGATCGAGATGAAGGCCGGCAGGCCGTAGGTCGTCACCAGGTTGAGGTTGATCAGCAGCGTGATCATCTCCCTGGGACCGGTCAGCCAGCCCACGCGCCAGCCGGTCATGCCATGGCTCTTGGACATGGAATTGATGACCAGCGTGCGCTCGGCCATGCCGGGCAGCGAGCGCGGCGAGACGTGCTCGCCGCCGCCGAGCGTCCAGTAGACCTCATCCGACAGCAGCCAGAGGTCGTGCTCGCGGCAAATCTCGGCCAGCTGTTCCAGCCGCTCGCGCGAATAGACGGCGCCTGTCGGGTTGTTCGGCGTGTTGATCAGGATGGCGCGCGTGTTGGGTTTGATCGCCGCGCGGATCATGTCGGCGCGGGGCTGGAAGCCATCCTCGGCCGGCGTCTCGACGACGGTGAAACTGGCGCCGGCGGCGCTGAATGTGTTGGGATAGGTGGCGTAGTAAGGCGCCACGACGATGGCGTGGTCGCCCTGGTCGAGCACGGCCTGCACGGCCGCGTAAAGGGCGGCCTGGCCGCCCGGCGTGGCGATCACCTGATCCGGCACCGTCTCCACGCCCGTGCAGGCGCTCGATGCCACGGCCATCGCCTTGCGCAGGCGCGGCAGGCCGGGCAGCGGGGTATAGTGGTGATTGCTGCCGCGAACCGCGGTCACGCAGGCTTCGATCGTTTCCGAGGGCGTGTCGAAATCATGATCGCCGACCGACAGCATGATGATGTCTTCGCCAGCTTCCTTGCGTGTCCAGGCGGCGAAATGAACCTCCCAGCCATCCTTGCCGGAAGGTACGATACCGGAAATGCGCGATGATGGTCTTGGCATTATTGAACTCCCGAAATCTCATAGCCGGCCTGCTCGAGCCGGTCGCGCAGGGCGGCGATATGCGGCGGCCCGACTTCGCAGCAGCCGCCGACGATAGTAGCGCCGGCTTCGACCCAGCCGATCGCCTGGTCGGCGTAGGCGTCCGGGCCAAGGTCATGGCGGGCGTGCAGCACATCCACCGTGCCGCCGTGCTTCAGCGCTTCGGTGGAGGTGAAGCCATTGGCATAGGCGCCGACCGGGCCGCCGAGGTCGATCAGTTCAGGCAAGGCGGCGGCGATCGCTTCCGGCCGGCAGCAATTGAGCAGCCGCGCCGCGACAGTCAGGCCATCAAGCGCGCTGGACGCGCCGGCTATCGTCTCGCCGCTGCGCAAGCGCGGCGCGCCATGGTCGGCAAGTGTCCATGACACCCACACGGGCTTGCCGCTTTCCGATGCAGCGGTGACGGCCGCGCGCGCTTCGTCGGACGAGGCCATCGTTTCGCACAGGAACAGATCGACGCCATCCGCCTGCTCGGCAACGATGCGGCGATAGATGTCGAGCGTCTCCCGATAGGAAATGGTCAGCGCCGGGGCGTAGCTGCCGAAAAGCGGCGGCAGGCAGCCGGCGATCGTGGCATCGCCGGCTTCATCGCACGCCTGCCTGGCCAGTTCGATGCCGCGCTTCTGCAGTGGCTTGAACAGGTCTTCGGCACCCTCGCGCGCCAGGCGTTCGGGCGTCGCCGAATAGGTGTTGATGGTAATGACGCGCGCGCCGGCGCGGATGAATTCCGCGTGCAGGCCGCGCACGAGGTCGGGTTCGTCGATCAGCACCCTGGCCGACCATAGCGGCGTCGGCTCGGACTTGCTGCGCCGCACCAGTTCCTGGCCCATGCCGCCATCGGTGAGAATGACCTTCTTCATGCGCGCAGCCTCTCGTTCTTCGGATCCCACAGGGGTTCGTCCTTCTGCACGATCGCCTTGAAGCGATCGCCGAAGATTTCGACTTCGACGGCGGTGCCGGGTTCGGTCAAATCGGCGCGCAGCATGCCGAGTGCGATCGATTTGTCGATGCGATGGCCCCAGCCGCCCGACGTGGTCTCGCCAACGATCTGGCCATCGTGCCACAGCGTCGACATGTAGGGTGCGTCGCAGTCGCCGGGGTTTTCGACGACCAGCGTGACGAAGCGCTTCTTCACGCCTTGCTGCTTCTCGTTCTGCAGTGCGGCCTTGCCGCGGAAGTCGGGCTTTTCCCATTTGACGAAGCGCTCAAGCCCGCCCTGCAGGATGGAATAGTCGGTCGACAGGTCACCTTTCCAGGTGCGGTAGCCTTTTTCGAGCCTGAGCGAATCCAGCGCGTACATGCCGAACGGTTTCAGCCCATGGTTTTGTCCTGCCGCGCAGAGGGCATCGAAGATGGCGGCCGTGTCGTCGACCCTGGTGTGGATTTCCCAGCCGAGTTCGCCGGCGAAGGAGACGCGCACGAGCTTCGCCCAGCGGCCGGCGATTTTGGTTTCCTGATGCGTCAGCCATGGCTGCGTCAGGTCGGCGTCGCAAACTTCTGCGAGGATTTTTCGCGAATTGGGTCCGGCCAGGATCTGGGTGGAGAATTCCTCGGTCCGGTCGATCAGCTTGAAGGTCGCGTTTTCAGGCATACGCGATTTCAGCCACTCGAAATCGTGCCACTGCGCGACCGCCGCGGTGATCAGCGTCATCAGGTTCTCGTCGTGGCGGACCACGGACATTTCGGTGACGATGCGGCCCTTGTCGTCGGCGAAATAGACGAGGCCGATGCGGCCGGGCTTCGGCACCAGTCCGGTGACCTGCAGGCTCAGCCATTCGGCCGCGCCTGGGCCTTCAAGGTTGAAGCGGGAGAAACCGGGCAGGTCCAGGATGCCGGCGGCGTCGCGCACGGCGAGACATTCCTCGCGCACGCGATGCTGCCACGGCCCGTCGCGGCGGAAGGTCAGCGTCGCTTCCTCGGAAATGTCGTCGCCGTCTTGCGCATACCAGGTCGCGCGCTCCCAGCCATTATAGGCGTCGAACCGGGCGCCTAGCGCCTTGATGCGATCGTGGATCGGCGACAGCTTGCGGTCACGCCCTTCAGGCCAGGCGTGGCGCGGAAACTGGATGGCGTATTCGTTGCCATAGATTTCCATGCCCTTGGCGACGCAATAGTCGGGTGCGGCGGCGAAAGAGGTGAAGCGGCGCGGGTCGCACGACCACATGTCCCATTCGGTCTGGCCTTGCGTAACCCATTCGGCGAGCACCTTGCCGGCGCCGCCGCCTTGCGCGATGCCGAAGGTGAAGACGCAGGCTTCGAAGGCATTGGGAACGCCTGGCATCGGGCCGATCAGCGGGTTGCCGTCCGGCGCGTAGGGGATCGGTCCGTTGATGACCTTGGACAGGCCGGCGGTGCCCAGGATCGGCACGCGGGCGACGGCGTCGGCCAGGTAATGTTCCAGCCGGTCAAGATCGTCGGGGAAAAGCTGGAAAGAGAAATCGTCCGGCATCGGATCGTTGTGATCAGCCCAATGCGCGCGGCAATTGCGCTCATAGGGGCCGAGATTCATGCCGGCCTTTTCCTGGCGCAGATAGTAGGACGTGTCGACATCGCGCAGCAGCGGCAGCTTCTTGCCCTGTTCCTTGGACCATGCGGCGAGTTCGGGGATTTCCTCGAACAGGATGTACTGGTGGCTCATCACCATCATCGGCACCTCGCGGCCGAACATCCGGCCCACTTCGGCGGCACGATAACCGGCGGCATTGACGACGATTTCGCAGCGGATTTCGCCTTGCGCCGTCTGGACCACCCATTCATCGTTCTCGCGGCGCACGCCGGTGACGGGGCAGAAGCGGATGATTTTGGCCCCCATGTCGCGCGCGCCCTTGGCCAACGCCTGGGTCAGCTGCGCCGGGTCGATGTCGCCGTCGCTGGGGTCGTAGAGCGCGCCTTCCAGGTCATGCGTTTCGATAAAGGGATAGCGGCGCTTGATCTCGTCGACGCCGACCACGTCGATGTCCATGCCCTGGTAGCGGCCCATGCCCTTGGCGCGCTGGAACTCCTGCATGCGCTCCTTCGAATGGGCGAGCCGCAGCGAGCCGGTGACGTGATAGTTCATGGGATAGTCGACGGCGTCGGCCAGGCCCCGGTAAAGCTCGGTCGAATAGCGCTGCATGTTCATCAGCGACCAGGACGAGGAGAAGGTCGGCACATTGCCGGCTGCGTGCCATGTCGAGCCGGAGGTCAGCTCGTTCTTCTCCACGAGCACGCAGTCGGTCCAGCCAGCCTTGGCGAGATGATAGAGCGCGGAAGTGCCGACCACGCCACCTCCGATGATCACCACGCGCGCCGTGCTTGGCAAACCCGCCATGTTCTTCTCCCGACTTGAAACTTAATAGACCGGTGGCGAAACCACCCAGATGACAACCGCCGGCTCGGTGCCTGGATTGCGCCAGCGATAGGGCTTGCCTTCGAAGCGGAAGGAATCGCCTTCGCCGAGCCGGTGCCAGACGCCCGCTATCTCGATCTCGAAAATGCCCGAGGCGATATAGCCGGCTTCCTCGGTCGGCCGCAGCTGCTCGGTCTTCATCTCCGCGCCCGCCGCGAAGATCGAGCGCACCATTTCAAAACTACCACTGAGATCGGGCGACAGGAGTTCTTCCACCAAGCCGGATTCGCTGGTGCCAAGCGAGCGGCGCCTGCCGGCACGCACCACCACGCCGCGCTCGCTCTCGACAGGCACCTCATGGCTGAAGAACAGGCTGATCGGCACGCCGAACAATTCGGCGAAAGCCCTGAGGTCGCCGACCGATGGCGTCGAGAGGCCACGTTCGACCTGGCTGAGCCATCCAACCGAACGGCCGAGTTTCAGCGCGATCTCGGCCAGCGTCAGCCCGCGAACGCGACGCAAGGCTCTGATGTCGCTGGCCAGCACGCGTTCGTCGGACCCCTGAAATGTTCGTGCGGCCGTGGCGGGCAAAGCGCTCTTCATGAAAATTCCCATCCGAATTTCATGAGAAATCAAGCTCATGAAAAAATCAAGTAGATTTTCACCAATGCTCAAGATTTGCTTGCAGGACTTTGACGGTTCATGCAAAGGCTCCGCCGCGAGCGGCGAGTGGGGACGTCCGATCGAGATACAGGCTAAGGGACGGCCCATGCTGGAAAGTAAGGCTCGAATCGCGGTTGAGGCCGAGATCGTCGACGATGCGATCCTATCGCGCCGTTCGGTGCGCGCATTTTTGCCCGACATGATCGACGACGAGACGATCAGGGACATTCTGACGGTTGCGGCACGCGCTCCATCCGGCACCAACATGCAGCCATGGCGGGTCTACGTCACCAAGGGCAAGACCAAGCAACAGATATCGGATGCCATCCTGAATTCCGGCATCCGTGCCGAGAAGGCCGATTGGGACGAGTACCGTTACTATCCCACGCAGTTCTTCGAACCGTATCTCACCCGCCGGCGCGCCAACGGGTTCGGCCTCTATGGCGCGCTCGGGATCGGTCGCCGCGAGGTCGACAAGATGCGTGCCCAGCACGACCGCAACTTCGTCTTCTTCGACGCGCCGGTCGGTATGATCTTCACCATTGACCGCCGGCTCAACCAGGGCTCGTGGATCGATTACGGCATGTTCCTGCAGAACATCATGGTCGCGGCGCGGGGCAGGGGTCTGCACACGTGTCCGCAGGCGGCCTTCGCGCCCTATCACCGGCAGATCCGGCCGGTGCTCAACATTCCCGACGAGGAGATCGTCGTCTGCGGCATGGCGCTGGGCTATGAGGACATTTCCAAGCCCGAGAACGCCTTCCGCACCGACCGCGTGCCGCTCGAGGAATGGGTTACGTTCAGCGAATAGCCGGCCGCGACGGGCTGCGGCACTATTCCGTATTCATCTGCGCGCCATGTCCGCTGACATGGGCGCCGTCCTGTGGCGTCAGCTTGAGATAGGCTGATAGTGCGCAGAGCGTGATGACGCCCTCGATCACGAACAGGATCCGGAAATCGCTGGTCACGGCAGACCCGCCGCCGGCCAGGAACGATAGCATGGCCGCCGCAAGACCGACGCTGATCGCCACCGCCAGTTGCCAGAGGATGTAATAGAGCGCGCTGAAGCGGGCGAGTTGGTCGGGAGCGATGTCGGAATAGGCGAGGTTTCCGGTCGAGGCCCATTGCACCGAGCGGAAGACACCGAAAACGAAGATGTAGCCAAGCACGATCCAGACCGGCGTCGCCGCCTGCATCAGGGCGAAGCCCGCAACCATCGCGGCGACGATCGGCGTGTTGACGACCAGCACGCGGCGGAAGCCGAAGCGGTTGAGGACACGAGGCATGAAGAAACGCATGACCACCGAGCCGAGCGCGGCAACGAAGGTCAGCGATCCCGCCTCCACAGCGCTCATGCCGAAGCCGAGCTGGAACATCAGCGGCAGCAGGAAGGCGACGGAACTGAGGCCGATCGTGTCCAGGCCGCCGCCGGTGAGAAACGAGATGCGGAAGGTGCGGATGCGCAGCAGCTTGAGGTCGAGCAGGGGATTGGGCACGCGCAGGCAGTAGAGCGAGGCGATCGACAGGATGATGACCGCCAGTGCCAGTCCGCCGGCAATCATGCCGCCGGCGGCATCCTTGGCGGCAAGCGCATCCATGCCGAAGACAAGCAGGATCATGCCGCTGCCGACCAGCAGAAGGCCGGGAAAATCGAACCGCGTGCGAACGGGCTTGGTCACTGTCGGGAACAGCGAGGCGGCAAGGATTGTCGCCGCCAGCGCGAACGGCACATTGATGAAGAAAATCCAGCGCCAGGAAATGTAGGTGGTCAGCGCGCCGCCGACGAGCGGACCGACCAATGGCCCGGACTGACTGGCCAGCGAGATGTACATGTTGATCTTGAGCGTGCGGCTGCGCGGAAAGCTCGACAGGATGACGACCTGGCCGAGCGTGCCCATCAGCGCACCGCCGAAGCCCTGCAGCGCGCGGGCGCCGACCAGTGTCCAGATATCATCGGACAGGCCGCAGAGCGCCGACGAGGTGGCGAACACCAGCAAGGCAAAGCAGTAGACGTTGCGCAGGCCGAAGCGGTCGGCGGCCCAGCCGCCGAGCGGCATGGAGATGATCAGGCTGGCGACATAGACGGTGATCAGCAGGCCGAGCTGGCTCGGTGGACGACCGAGGCTTTCGCCGATGCCGGGCAGTGCCGTCACCACGACATTCTGGTCGAGGCTGGTCATGAACACGCCGCAGGCGACCGTCAGCGGTAGCAGGAGCAAGGCCCGGGCCGACACATCGGCGCGATCCGTGGCGCCGGCGGATAGTTCTGCGGTCATGGGGATGTTCGAACCAAACGAATGCGCCGAGTCTGAGACGGGATTTTTATCCCTTGGGTCGATCTGGCGACCACGTTTTTCCTACCATGGCCGCTGGCGGCGCGATTCTCTAGCGGCAGAACCGGCTGGCGTTGATGCCAGAAGCAATTGCTCTACTGCACCTCGTAGCCTACTTCCTCGCTGGCGTGGCAGAGCGCCTTCCAGAACGAGCGGGCGAACGAGCGAAAGACATAGATGTCGAACTCGTCGGCGCCGGTGCGCTGGATCTGGGCGAAGACATCGTGATGTGCGGTCGAGCGCCCGGCGCCTATGGGAAAAGCCGGAAGCGCGAAGTCGATGGCGAAGAATTTCGCCAGCACCCATTCGGCCTTCGGCCCGGCGATGCGAATGGCGGTGCGGCCATGCGACAGGTCCGTCACCGTGCCGATGGCCGGTGTCACCGCCTTGGCGAAGGCGGCGGCCAGCCCTTCGGCTTCGTCGGTCACGGTGAACTTTCCCGGCGCGAAGCCGAACACCGACTTCACGCCGTCGCTCAGACCGCCGCCGGCACCGTCGGGCAATGCAAGGCCGGTGACCGTGCGGATGGCAGCGATCAGCTTCTTCTCCTCGCCTGGCCATGCGGCGAGCTGCACGATCGAGCCGGGCCTTGTCTCTGTCAGGAGGATCTCGACGCCGTGCTCGAAATTGCCATGCGAGCCGGTGTGAAACTCCGGCTCAAGGGGAGATTGGCGCTCAACCATGCATGCGGGTCCCTTCCGGATCGTAGAAATGGTTGGAGACGATCTCGACCGGCCCGAAGCGATTGCGCAGCGGATCGGAGACATGGGCACGCGTGCCGTGCCGTGCCTTGCCGCCCTTGACCAGGGCGAGCGCGATGTGCTTGCCGAGCGCCGGCGAGTAGCAGCAGGCGGTGATGTGGCCGATCGAGCCGTGCGGATTGGCTTCGTCAACCTCCTCGACGATGTGCGCACCGCCATTGAGCGGCCGGTTGTCCAGCGCGATCAGGCCGACCAGTTCCAGCCGGTCGGCGGCGATCAGGCCTTCGCGGTCCATCATCGCCGAGCCGATGAAGGGCTTCTTCTTCGACAGCATCCAGTCGAGATGCAGGTCGCGCGCCGTGGTGCGGCCGTCGATCTCGGCGCCGGTGACATGGCCCTTTTCGATGCGCATTGTCCCCAGCGCCTCGAGCCCGTAGGTGACCAGCCCGAACGGCTTGCCGGCCTCGATCAGCGCTTCCCAGACATGCGTGCCATGGCCGGCGCCGGAATAGACCTCGAAGGCCATTTCGCCGGAGAAGGACAGCCGGCAGATCATCACCGGAACGTCGGCGATCTCGCCGCGCACGATGCCCATGAAGGGCAGCGTCGCATTGTCGACAGCGGTGCCGGTGACGCAAGCGGCAAGGATCTGCCTGGCCTTCGGCCCTCCGATCGCGGCGCCCGCCCATTCATCGGTCACCGAGGTGACGTGCACTTTCAGCTCCGGCCAGACCACGTCGAGGAAATATTCCAGATGCTGCATCACCTTGCCGGCATTGGCCGTGGTGGTGGTCATCAGGAAATCCTGCTCGCCAAGCCGCCAGGTGGTGCCGTCGTCGAAGGCAAAGCCGTCCTCGCGCAGCATCAGCCCGTAGCGGGCCTTGCCGACGGCGAGCGTCGAAAACATGTTGGTGTAGACGCGGTCGAGGAATGCGGCGGCATCCGGACCCTGCACCGCGATCTTGCCTAGCGTCGAGACATCGACGATGCCGGCGCTTTCGCGCGTCGCCCTGGCTTCGCGTACATAGGCCTGCTCGACCGTCTCGCCGGCATGGCCGTAGATCATCGGCCGGTACCAGAGGCCGGCGGAATACATCGTCGCGCCGTTGGCGAGGTGCCAGTCATGCATCGGCGTCAGCCGTTCAGGCTTCAGGTCGCCGAAACGCTCGGCCGCCAGCGAGCCGATCGACACCGGCGCGAAGGGCGGCCGGAAACGCGTGGTGCCGACCTCCGGGATAGGCTTGCCCAGCGCCTCGGCCATGATGGCAAGGCCGGGGACGTTGGAGCTCTTGCCCTGGTCGGTCGCCATGCCAAGCGTGGTGTAGCGCTTGAGATGCTCGACCGAGACGAAGCCTTCACGATGCGCCAGCCGCACATCCTCCGCGGTCACGTCGTGCTGGAAGTCGACAAAACTCTTGCCCTTGGCCCTGATCTCGAAAACAGGCGCCGGATCGGGATCGCCAGGTGCGGCCTCAACGGTGGGCAACGGCGGCGGCGTGGCTGTTCCACCGGCCGCCGTGAGCCCGACAGCGCGGCCTTCGGCGATGGCTTCGGCCGTCGAAAAACTACCGGTAAAGGCGCCGGCACCAATCCATTGTTGTGTTGGCCATTGTTGTGTTGGCCCCTTCTGTGTGGGCTTCGGCGGCAGGAAGGCCTGCCGGGCTGCGTTCCATTCCGCCCTGGCGCCGGCCTGGCTGGCGAGATGGATGGTCGGCGACCAGCCGCCCGACATCAGCAGGCAGTCGGCGTGGATCGAGCGCGCATCGTCGCTCAGCGTGCCCGTGATCATGTCGAAACGTTGAACCTTGATGCCCGAGAGCGCCTTGCCGCCTTCGGTGGCGACGACGGCATGGCCCGTTAACAGTTCGGCCTCGGCTTCCGCGGCGAGCTTGCGCATCTCGGCCGAAAGCTCGGGCCTGACGTCGGCGATGGCGATGATGGCGGCGCCCGCTTTCTTCAAGGCGACCGCCGCGCGATAGGCGCTGTCATTGTTGGTGAACAGGGCGACCCGTTCGCCCGGCAGAACGCCGAACTCATTGGCATAGCGCTCGGCCGCATGCGCCAGCATGACGCCCGGCCTGTCATTGCCCGGGAAGACAAGCGGTCGTTCGAAGGAACCCGTGGCGAGCACGACGGACCTGGCGCGGATCGCCCAATAGCGATGGCGCGGCTCGCCCTTGGCGGGGTGCTCCTTGTGGTCGCTGACCCGTTCGAGCGCTGCAAGCGTGTTGTTGTCGTAGTAGCCCCAGACCGTGGTGCGCGGCAGAAGCCGGACATTGTCGCGGCCTGCGAGCTGGGCGACGGTGCGCCGCGCCCAATCGGCGGCGGGCGCGCCATCGATGGCTTCATCGGACCAGTTGACCGAACCGCCGAAACGCGGTTCGAGATCGGCCAGCATGACACGGGCGCCCTGATCGGCGGCTGCCTTGGCGGCCATCAGGCCGGCGGGGCCGGAGCCGACCACCAGCACGTCGCAAAAGGCGTTCATGCGTTCGTAGCGGGCCGGGTCCTTCGCCGATCCGGCGCTGCCGAGGCCGGCGGCACGGCGGATGAAGTGCTCGCAAAACATCCAGAAGCGCGTGCCCTTGAGCGGGCCAACCACCGGCCCCATGAAGGTCTTGTAGTAGAAGCCGGCCGACAGGATCTTGCCGCCGAGTTGGTTGACGGCGTGGATGTCCCAGGCGAGCGAGGGGAAGCGGTTCTGGCTGACGGCGACCAGGCCGTCATGGATCTCGACCATGGTGGCCGGGATGTTGGGCTCGCGCACCTCGCCCTTCAGCACCGTCACCAGCGCATTGGGCTCCTCGACACCGGCGGTCAGCAGGCCGCGCGGGCGGTGATACTTGAACGAACGCCCGAAAAGAGTGACGCCCTTGGCCAGCAGTGCGGAAGCCAGCGTATCGCCGGCATGGCCGGTATAGGCAACGCCGTCGAAGGTGAAACGGATGGTCTTCAGCCGGTCGATGCGGCCGCCAGTGTCGGTGCGGCGCGGGCTCATGCTTTGTCCTCGGCCTTGCGGCGGGCGGCCGAACTGTGGTCGCCGCGTACGAAGGCGACACTCGAAATCTCATGCGTCAGCGTGTTGCGCACGACGCGCAGATGAGCGCGACAACCGCCGGAATGCTGCCAGATCTCATTGTGGTCGCCGGCCGGGTTCAGCCGGTCGTAGACATAGGCGTTCCATGCCTCGAAATTCTGCGAGGCGGGATCGGGACGTTCGCGGTTGCCATCACCCTGGTAGGTGAACTCAATGACGTCGCGCGGGCCGCAATAGGGGCAGGTGATCAACATTCAATTCTACCTAATGCAGCCTTGCTCAATGAAGCCTGGGGTTCGCGCCCTGGCCCTTGTCGTCGATGACGAGGCCACGGTGGAAACGGTCGAGCGTGAACGGCGCGTTGAAGTCGTGCGGCTCATCCTTGGCGATGGTCCAGGCAAAGGTCCAGCCAGAGGCCGGCGTCGCCTTGAAGCCGCCATAGCACCAGCCGCAATTGAGATACATGCCGGGCAGGGGGCCGGTGGTTATGATCGGCGAGCCGTCCATCGACATGTCGCAGACGCCGCCCCAGGAGCGCAGCATGCGCACGCGGGCAAGACCCGGGAACAGCGCCAGCATCTCGCTCATCACCTCGTCGACGACGGGCAGGTTGCCGCGCTGCGCGTAGCTGTTGTAGCCGTCGATGTCGCCGCCATAGACAAGGCCGCCCTTGTCGGACTGCGACATGTAGAAATGCCCCATGCCGAAGGTCACGACGGTGTCGATGAAGGGTTTCAGCGATTCCGTGACGAAGGCCTGCAGCACATGGCTTTCGATCGGCATCGTCCCGACGCCGGCCAGTTGCATGACCCGGCCCGTGCTGCCGGCCACCGCGACCGCCACCTTCTTGGCGCGGATGTCGCCGCGCGAGGTGGTGACGCCGGTGATGCGGTCGCCATCGCGCAGGAAGCCGGTGACCTCGCAATTCTCGATGATGTCGACACCGCGCCGGTCGGCGCCGCGCGCATAGCCCCAGGCGACGGCATCGTGGCGGGCGGTGCCGGCACGCCGTTGCATCAGGCCGCCAACCACGGGGAAGCGCGCATCGCCGGAGATGTCGAGCGCCGGGATCAGGCGCTTGATCTCGGCCGGCGTCATCAGCTCCGCATCGACGCCGAGATGGCGCATGGCGTTGCCGCGCCTTGCGTAGTCGTCGAACTGGGCCGGCGTGTGCGCCAGGTTCAGGCAGCCGCGCTGCGAGAACATGACGTTGTAGTTGAGTTCGTGCGAGAGGTTCTCCCACAGCTTCATCGAATGTTCGTAGAAACGGGTGTTGGCCGGCAGCAGGTAGTTCGAGCGCACGGCCGTCGTGTTGCGGCCGACATTGCCGGAGCCGAGCCAGCCCTTTTCCAGCACCGCGACATTGGTGATGCCGTGCTCCTTGGCAAGGTAGTAGGCGGTTGCCAGCCCATGGCCGCCGCCGCCGACGATGATGACATCGTAGGACGCCTTCGGGTCCGGCTTGCGCCAGGCCGGTTTCCAGTCCTTGTTTCCCTTGAGCGCGTTCGCGAGCAGCGAAAGGGCCGAGTACTCTGCCATGTGCATGTTGTCCGGTTCGGGCGATGCGGCAGACTATAGAGCAGGCCGCACGCGCAAAGCCAATATTGCGCCATGGCCTTTCGACTGGCCGACGCCTTTGTCAACGCTCCGACGCGACGGCTTGCCCCATGATATGGCCGTCTTTATCAAGGACAGGCTTTCAAATTGCCTTTGCCGTCCATGAGTCGCCCACAAATCATGCTTTTCCGATTGCTTCGCCTCATCATGGTTCTCATGCTGGTCGTCTCGGCGCCGCCGACGTTCGACGCGGCGGCTCAGGGCGTCGGCCAGGCACCCGCCGGATTGGTCGCCGACCAGCAGAAGATCATCCAGGGCCTGACCACCAAGACCGACAGTTTCGAAAAGCAGACCCAGCAGAATGGCGAGGACGATAGCAGCCTTGTCGATATCCGCCTGCAGCTGGAGGAATTGTCACGGCAATCGCTGAACAGCGCGCTGGCCTTCCGCACGCGCCTTGGCGAGATCAACGCCCGTCTGGAGCAGCTTGGCCCGGCACCGGCCGCCGGCCAGCCGGAAGAGCCCGATATCGTCAGTGCCGAACGCCAGGCGCTGACATCCGAAAAGGCCGAGATCAACGCTGTCATCTCGCAGGCCCAGGCGCTGTCGATCCGCATCAGCGGGCTGATCGACAAGATCGGCAACATGCGCAGCGAGCTGTTCCGCAATCTTTTGACCAAGCGCTACGTGCTGTCGGACGCGCTGAGCCCGCAGGTGTTTTCCGACGCCCGCGACGAGTTCGGCAATTTCTACAAGGCGGTGTCGTCCTGGCTGAGCTTTGCCTTCAAGTTCAAGTTCCAGGCGATCCTGGCGGCAACCTTCGTGGCGCTCGGCCTGGCGCTGGTGCTGCTGGTCGGCGGCAGGCGCCTGTTCGGGCGGGTGTTCGAAGCCGACCCCACCAATGAAGACCCATCCTATCTCAGCCGCTTGTCGGTGGCCTTCTGGTCGACCTTGCTGCCGACACTGGCGGTAGCCGCCTTTCTTGGATCGACAATTTTCTTTTTCAATTATTACAATGTGTTGCGCGGCGACATTGGGCTCTTCCTCAACGCGCTGGCGACCGTCATCGGCGTGGTGTTCTGCGTCAACCGGCTGACCAATGCGGCGCTGGAGCCGCGGCTGCCGAACTGGCGCCTGATCCCGGTCGAAACCGGGCCGGCGCGCTGGCTGGTGCGCCTGGCCACCGCTATGGCTGTGGTCATCAGCGTCAACACCTTCCTGTCGGTGATCAACGACAAGATGGGCTCGCCGCTGTCGCTGACCATCGCGCGCAGTTTTGTCGCCACCATCGTCGTCGGCATCATCCTAATCCTGATGGCGATGCTGCGGCCGTTCAAGGCGCGCGACGGAAGCTGGCGGCCATGGCCGGCATGGCTGCGTTACCTGTCGCTGGGCCTTGGCCTGTTCACCATCATAGCCGCCTTGCTCGGCTATATTGGCCTTGCGCTGTTCGTCTCACTGCAGGTGGTGGTCACCGGCACAGCCTTGATCACCGCCTATATCGGCTTCCTGTCGGCGCAGGCGATCGGCGAGGAGGGCGCTTTCGCCAATACATTCGTCGGCCGCTGGCTGTCGGCCAATTCCAGCTACGACGACACCGCGCTCGACCAGCTCGGCCTCGTTGTCAGCATCGCCATCAACCTGTTGATCGTGCTGGTGTTCCTGCCGCTGATCCTGTTGATGTGGGGGTTCCAGCCCGGCGACATCCAGGCCTGGGCCTACAAGCTCGCGACAGGGATCAACATCGGCTCGGTGACGATTTCGGTCACCGGCATCCTTTCGGGCATCGTCGTCTTCGTCATCGGCTATTTCCTGACGCGCTGGTTCCAGGGCTGGCTCGACGGCTCGGTCATGGCGCGCGGCAAGGTCGATACCGGGGTGCGCAACTCGATCCGGCTGGCGGTCGGCTATGCCGGCGTCGCGCTGGCGGCGCTGGTCGGCATCTCGGCCGCCGGGATCGACCTCTCCAGCCTGGCGCTGGTCGCGGGTGCGCTTTCCCTCGGTATCGGCTTTGGCCTGCAGAACGTGGTGTCCAATTTCGTCTCCGGCCTGATCCTGCTGGCCGAGCGGCCGTTCAAGGTCGGCGACTGGATCGTCGCCGGCGATGTCAGCGGCACGGTCAAGAAGATCAGCGTGCGCGCCACCGAGATCGAGACCTTCCAGCGGCAGTCGGTGATCCTGCCCAATTCCAACCTGATCAACAACGCCGTCGGCAACTGGACGCACCGCAACAAGCTCGGCCGTGTCGAGGTCAAGGTCGGTGTCGCCTATGGCAGCGACGTCAAGCAGGTGCATGCCGTCCTGCTGGAGATCGCTCGCAGCCATCCGCTGGTGCTCAAGAATCCCGAGCCCTTCGTGCTGTTTTCCAACTTCGGTGCCGCCGCGCTGGAATTCGAAATCCGGGTGTTCCTGGCCGATATTATGAACGGCAGCGCCGTGCAGAACGACATTCGTTTCGCCGTGTTGGAAAAATTCAATGGCGAGCATATCGAAATCCCCTCGACACCGCGTGCGGTCGTCGAGGCCCACAAGCCCAAGGCCTGGCCGACCGACGACGACAAGATCGAGGCCGACTTCGCCGAGCAGGAACAGGCCAAGGTGGAGGCCGCGGCCGAGGCGAAAAAGCTCGCCAAATCAGGACGCAAGCTGCGCAAGCCGGATCCTGATTAGACCGGAAGCCGGCGAAGCCGAAGCCAATTGCGGCATGAATGCGGCATTCAGTTGCGGTTCAGCTTCCATCTCATATAAGCTCCCATGCAAAGGCGAAAATGCCTTGCGTAATGCAACAGAGGCGGTGGGAACACCGATATTGCAAATGTGGAAGTCTCTCGTCGCTGCCGTCGCCCTGTTCGCCGTGAGCGGCTGGGCCCATGCCGCAAGCGCGGTCAACAAGGACGCCGAGACCCGCACGCTGATCGTGACGGAAGGCGGCAGCAAGACCGATCTTGCGCTGGCCGGCGGTGAAACCGTCGAATTCTGCCAGAATGGCTGCTTCGTCACCTTGCCCAATGGCGACCTCGAAGCGCTGACGGGTTCGGAAACCGTCGAGATCTCCGGCGGCGTCGCCCGCATCAAGTAATCCTGGCGGCGTGATTGGAAAGGCCGGGCATTTGTCCGGCCTTTTATCGTTTCCGGTAGCGGTTGCTTAACAATGACGCCGGAAATACCACCGCGACAGCCGCCCACAACCGTGCGTTTTAACGTTCGCTACGCCATACCCCGCTATACCAGCCCCAAGACGCCGGAACACGGCGCTCAACGAGATTCCGGTTTCCCGGATCAAATGGCGGCAGGGGCAGGACGTACATGGATGCGCGGTCGGACAGGAACGCAATACCGCTTGCGGTCGATCTCGACGGTACGCTGATCGCAACCGACCTGTTGTGGGAAGGACTGTTCATCCTTCTCAAGAAGAACCCGCTCTATATCTTCCTCGTGCCGTTCTGGGCGGCTGGCGGGCCGGCGCGGCTGAAGCAGGCGATCGCGCAACGCATCGATATCGATCCCGCGTCGCTGCCTTATCGTGAGCTATTGCTCAACCGCCTTCGCGCTGAACATGCCGAGGGCCGCAAGATCGTGCTGGCGACCGGCACGCCGCGCAAATTCGCCGACGCCATATCGGCACATCTCGGCATTTTCGACCGGGTGCTGGCCACCGACGGTTTCGACAATCTCACCGCGGGCAGGAAGCGCGCCTCGCTGATATCAGCCTATGGCGACGGCGGTTTCGACTATGCCGGCAACAGCCGCCACGACCTCCAGGTCTTCGACGCCGCGCGCAATGCGATTGTCGTCGCACCCGACCGTCACGCCGCACGCTGGCAGGCGGCGCGTAGCGCCGAAACGATGCCGGCGCCGAAGCCGACATTGCGGACCGTCGTCAAGATGCTGCGCGTGCACCAGTGGCTGAAGAACTCGCTGATCGCCGTACCGATGGTGCTGTCGCACGAATATTTCAATTCCAACATGATCTGGGAATGCCTGCTGGCGTTCGTCTCGTTCAGTGCGGTGGCGTCGGCGATCTACATCCTCAACGACTTCTTCGACCTGGCGCTCGACCGCAAGCACGCCACCAAGCGCAACAGGCCGTTCGCCAGCGGCGCGCTGTCGATCCCCTTCGGTCTTGGGGCTATCGCGGTGCTGCTGGCGATCGGCATCGGCACCGGGCTCTTTCTGTCGCTCGAATTCCTCGCCGTGCTTGGCGGCTACATGGTGATCACGACGGCCTATTCGCTGTCGTTCAAACGCATGCTCCTGGTCGACGTGCTGACGCTTGCCGGTCTCTACACGATCCGGGTGATCGCCGGCGCGGCCGCGACCGGCGTCGACGTCTCGTTCTGGCTGCTCGCCTTCTCCATTTTCTTCTTCCTGTCGCTGGCGCTGGTGAAGCGTTTCGTCGAATTGCGCACCACCGCCATTCCACCCGGCGAGCGCATTGCCGGACGGGGTTATCGCACCGAGGACCAGGAGATCATCGCCCAGGCCGGCATGGCTTCGGCCTTCTCCTCTGCTCTGGTGCTGGCGCTCTACATGGACAGCGTCGCGGTGCGCGAACTCTATCCGCATCCATGGCTGATCTGGCCGCTGGCGCCGATCGTGCTCTATCTCACCATGCGGGTCTGGATCCTGGCGCGTCGCGATGAAATGCATGACGATCCGGTCGTCTTCATCATCCGCGACTGGCGCAGCCAGATCGTGGTGCTGATTGGCGCGGTGCTGCTGGTCATCGGGGGCTGGTAGGCATGGCTGAACGCTTCCGCAGCTTTGGCCTTGCCACGCCGCCGGCGCCAAGGGCGATCCAGCCCGACGATGCCATCGCGTTGCTGAAGGCCGGTCACGCCGGCGAAACCTCGTTGCTTGCCTATGGCAATGGCCGTTCCTATGGCGATTCCTGCCAGAACCAGGCCGGCGCGGTGGTCGACATGCGATGCCTGAACCGCATTCGCGGCTTCGACGCCATGACCGGCGTGCTCGAAGCGGATGCCGGCGCGTTGTTGTCCGAAATCATCGCGCACGCAGCACCCCACGGCTTCTTTCCGGCAGTGGTTCCGGGAACGCAATTCGTCACGCTTGGCGGCGCCATCGCCAATGACGTGCATGGCAAGAACCATCACCGGCGCGGTACGTTCGGCTGCCACGTGGAGAGTTTCATGCTGCTGCGATCCGACGCAAAGACCTATCGCTGCTCGGCCACCGACAATCCGCGCCTGTTTGCGGCGACCATCGGCGGCATGGGGCTCACCGGCCTGATCCTGTCGGCCTCGATCCGGCTGATGCGGGTTCCTTCGCTCGACATCGTCGAGAAGGCAACGCCGTTTCGCGACCTCGGCGAATTCTTCGATATCGCCGAGGCGGCGGATCAGGCCAATGAATATGCCGTGGCCTGGATCGATCAGCTCGCGGGCGGCCGCCGCAGCGGGCGCGGCCTTTTGTTTACCGGCAACCACGCCGAGCATGGCTCGCATACGGCCGCGCGGGCCGGCGGCAATCTGTCGGTGCCGTTCCAGCCGCCCTTCAACGTGCTCAACCGGCCGTTCCTGACCGTTTTCAACGCCGCCTATCGGTGGAAGAAGGGCCGGGCGACAGCGCCGCGCCAGAGCGGTTACCAGGGTTTCTTCTTCCCCCTCGATGGCGTGCGCGACTGGAACCGGCTCTATGGCCCCAATGGACTGTTCCAGCACCAGAGCGTGGTGCCGGAGGAGGCCGCGCGCATCGTCGTGCCGGAATTGCTCGCCGCCGCCAGGCGGGCCGGGCAGGGATCTTTCCTGACCGTACTGAAGCGCTTCGGCGCGGTCCGCTCGCCGGCACTGCTGTCGTTTCCGCGGCCGGGCTATACGCTGACGCTGGATTTCCCCAACAGGGGGGCGGCGACGCTTGCCCTGCTCGGCGAACTCGACCGCATCACCATCGCGGCCGGAGGGGCGGTCAACCCTTACAAGGATGCGCGCATGGCGGCTGCGACCTTCGCCGCCTCCTTCCCGGACTGGCCGCGGCTGGAAGCGCTGCGCGACCCTGCCTTCATGTCTGATTTCTGGGCGCGCACGGCTGGGAGCATCGACCTGCGGCGGCGTGGCGCCGAGGCTGCCGAATAGATAAAATTTGAATGGCTCATGGTTATCGAATGGTTAACGCCAAGATTTACTCAAAACACTCTTGTGAGTTCACGAAATCTTTTGGGATTTGTATTACTCCACGTCACGGGGCGGGCGCGCTGACATGAAATATATCGTCTTCATTCTATTTACGGTCATGACCAATGCCGCTGCGCAGCTCATGCTGAAGCAGGGCATGATGTCGCTTGGGCCGATCTCGTTCGAGGGTGCCAACCCGCTGGTCAAGCTGCTGCAGATCGTCTTCAGCCCATGGGTGTTCCTGGGGCTCTGCACTTTCGTGATTTCCATGGCCTCGCATCTCTATGTGCTGTCCAAGGTCGAGCTTTCCTTTGCCTATCCCTTCCTCAGCCTCGCCTATGTCGCCGTCGCCATCTTCGCCTATTTCGTCTTCCGCGAGGACCTCAACGGCTGGCGCATCGCCGGCATCGGCTTCATCTGCGTCGGCACTGTGCTGATCGCGCAAAGTGGTCGCGGGCACGAAGAGGAAACGGCTTCCCTTTCGTCCGACAGGATTCACAGCGAGACCGTTCGATGAGACATGTTATCTTTGGTGGTGACGGCTTCGTTGGCCGCCACCTTGCGCCCAAGCTTGTGGCCGATGGCGAAGAGGTTGTCGTTGCCGACATCATCAAAAGCGACCTTGCGCATTACCGCAACGTCCGCTTCGTCACGTGCGACGTCACCGATCCGGCGTCGGTCGCTGCTGTCGGGCTCAAGGCCGGCGACATGGTCTACAATCTGTCGGCCAAGATGCTGTCGCCGATCCAGGTGCGCGCCAAGCGGCACGATTTCTTCTTTCCGGTGAATTTCAACGGCACCGAACACATCATGCAGGCCATGGACAGAGCCGGCGCGCCCAAGCTCGTCCACTACACGACCGACATGATCTACGGCCACACGGTCACCCAGCCGATGACCGAGGACCATCCGGTCGCGCCGCTCGGCGAATATGGCTGGTCGAAGCAGAAGACCGAGGAACTGGCAGCCGTTTGGCGCATGCGCGGCATGTCGATCTCGCTGTTTCGCCCCCGCCTGATCATCGGGCCTGGCCGGCTCGGCATCCTGGAAAAACTGTTCAAGCTGATCGACTGGAATTTTCCGGTGCCGATGATCGGCTCGGGCAGGAACCCCTATCAGTTCATTTCAGTTTTCGATTGCGCGGAAGCTGCCCGCGCGGCCTGGAAAGCCGGCGTGCCGAACGAGGCCTATAATCTCGGCTCGCTCAATCCGCCGCCGGTCAAGAAGCTGCTTGGCGACCTGATCAGGCATGCAGGCTCCAAATCGATCCTGATCCCGACGCCGGGGTGGGCGGTCAAGCGCACGCTCGATCTGCTCGATCTCATGAATATGCCGATCATGGATCCGGAGCAGTATCTGATCGCGGACGAGGAGTGCGTGCTCGACGTGTCCAAGGCCGAGCGGCAACTCGGTTGGGTGCCGCAATATCGCGACGAAGACATGCTGATCGCCGCCTACAGCGAGTACCGCGCCAAGAAGGCCGGGCATGCCGTCGCCACCAACCATGTGCCCGCCGAATAGCCGAACAGTTTTATGGCGCACGACAATGGTCGTCAGCGCGGACAGGAGATTGAAATGACCGTCATGGCCAAGCCCGAACAGACGAACACGCGTACCATGGTCAACGCGCCGGCGCTGTCGCCCGCCACCATCGCCAAGCCCGACCTGATCAGCGTCGAGCAGGCCAAGGCGATGGACGTCGCGGCAATGACCGACCTGTTCAAGGCGCATCTCAATCCCGGCCAACTGCATTTCATGAAGCTGCTCGGCTTCCACAAGATCAAGATCGAGCGCGCCGAGGGCATGTTCTACATCGACCAGAACGGCCGCAAGATTCTCGATTTCTTCGGCGGCTTCGGGTCGCTGGCCTTCGGCCACAACCATCCGCGCATCCTGGAGGCGCGCAAAAAATTCCAGGAGGAGAAGCGCCAGGAAATCGCCATCGCCTTCATGTCGCAATATGCGGCGGCATTGGCGCACAACCTCGCCAAATGCTCGCCCGGCGATCTCGACATGGTGTTCCTGGGTTCGTCCGGCTCGGAGGCCATGGAAGCGGCGGTGAAACTCGCCGAGCGCGCCGCAGGCCCCAAGCGGCCGAAGATCGTCTATGCCGAGAATTCCTTTCACGGCAAGACCAAGGGCGTGCTCGGCATCACCGACGGGCAGCTCTACCGCGCCGACTTCAAGATGGCGGACAATACGGTGCGCATTCCCTTTGCCGACATCGACGCGGTCGAGCGCCTGTTCCGCTCCGATCCGGAGGTCGGCGTCATCGTGCTCGAAACCATCCAGGGTGGCGGCGGTATCATTCAGGCGCCTGCCGAGTACTGGCAGAAGCTGCGCGCGCTGTGCGACCAGTACGGCGTGCTGTGGGTTGCCGACGAAGTGCAGTGCGGCTATGGCCGCTCGGGCCGGTTCTACGCCTTCGAGCATTACGGCGTGGTGCCCGACGTGACGGCGCTGGCCAAGTCGCTCGGTGGCGGCAAGGCGGCGGTCGGCGCCATGATCGCGCGCCGCGAGGTTTATATGAAGGCCTACGGCACGCCGAAGACGGCAATGATCCATGCCATGGCCACCTTCGGCGGCATGGGTGAAGCCTGCGTCACCTCGATAGAGGGCCTCAACGTGCTCTATGACGAGGGGCTGATCGACAACGCCGCCATCATCGGCGATTATTTGCTCACGCGCCTGCAAGCGCTCAAGGACAAATATCCCAAGATCATCAAGGATGTGCGTGGCAAGGGCTTCATGGTCGGGCTTGAGTTCCACGATTTCTCGCAGACCTTACCGATGGTGCTGCGCCCGATCGTCAGCGTGCTCGACGACAAGCTGAAGGGCTCGCTGTCCGGCTTCGTGGGGGCACTGTTGTTGCGCGACTATGATGTGCTGGTCGCCTTTACCGAATACAACCGTAACGTCATCCGGCTCGAGCCGCCGCTGATCTGCCAGCGCGAGCATGTCGACCGCTTCGTCGATGCCTTCGACAGCCTGTTGTCGCGTGGCATCGCCGGAATCGTGAAGGATTTCGTCAAAAGCCAAGTCCGCTAAAACGAAGCGCGCTGAGTAGACCATGCTGACCAAGTCGCCCGCTCCGCAAAACCAGCTCGACCGGCTCACCGAGGCTGGCCTGGCGTGGGGCGAGGGGACCTATGCGCGGCTGGCAGCCCCGATCGGCGCGGCGGCCTTCGCGCTCTACATCCTTTTGACGGCGTTCACGGCATGGGTGATGCCCGACGCCAATTGGGACATGCTGCCCTATCTCGCAATATCGGAGGAAGGCACCTATTCCGACGCGCAGGCACTGCATGATTATGCCTACAGCACCGTCAAATCCGACGTGTCGGCCGGCGACTACAAGACGCTGACCGACGATGGCGGCGGCTTCCGCAGCCACATGACGGAGAATGCCGCCGACTTCCATTCGCTGCTCGGCATGTACCGGATCAAGTTCCTCTATGCCGAGATCCTGTCGACGCTGAGCTCGGTGATGTCGCCGGTCGAGGCGATGCGCCTGGTGCAAGTGTTCTCGGTGCTGCTGTTCGGCGCGATCACGCTGCTCTGGCTGCGTTCGCAAAACGCGTTGGCCCTGGCGCCGGTGGTCGGCGCGGTGCTGATCATGGC
Organism: Mesorhizobium sp. B1-1-7; assembly: GCF_006442705.1. NCBI lineage: Bacteria > Pseudomonadati > Pseudomonadota > Alphaproteobacteria > Hyphomicrobiales > Phyllobacteriaceae > Mesorhizobium > Mesorhizobium sp. B1-1-7. Next base: position 40,961 of record NZ_VFWQ01000023.1, read on the forward strand.
CGATTTCGGCGATGCGGCACGTGCCTCGACGCCGGACCTGCTGACGTCGGCGCTGCTGCTCGGTGGGCTCTACGCCTACATCAGGGGCCGCGAGGCGGCGACGGCGGTCCTGCTCTTTCTCGCCTTCATTGTGCGGCCGGACAATATTGTTTTCCTTGCTGTTTTCGCGGTGCTGCTGGTCGTCTTCCGGCAGAAGGCATGGGGCGCGCTGGCCGGCTTCGCCGCGTCCTTCGTTGCCTATTTCGCCATTTCGCACTGGGCCCATCATCCCGGCTGGTGGCCGCATCTTTGGTTCTCCAGCATCGAACAGCACTATAATATGGACGGGTTCGAGCCGGCCTTCTCGGTCATCGCCTATCTCAGGGCGTTCGCCGCGTCGCTGCTGCGCGCCGTCAATTTGAACAGCTGGGTCGGCGTTTCGGTGCTGGCGCTGGCGGGCTGGTATGCGGCGAGCCGTGCCGGCTTCCACCTCGACCGCCGTGCCGGCATCCTGTTCGCCGCACTAGTGCTTGGCGCGCTGGCGAAGTTCACCGTCTTCCCGATCCACGACACGCGGATCTATTTCCCGCATCTGATCCCGCCATTCCTGCTGCTGGCAACGCCGTTCATGGCACTGTGGGCAGCTATTGCCCGCAGCCAGCATCGCGAGGCGCTGCAAATCGTTCCCGGAGACAAGCCATGAGTTCGCTATCCAGCCTGGCACGCATCGCGCTGTCGCTCGGTCTTCCGGCAGGTCTGCTCGATCGCGGACCGTCGCTGCGCGGCACGAAATTCCTCGCCAAGGCGGCGCTGAAAGCACGCTTCGGCGGGGCAGGACGGCCGTTCCAGATGGTCAATGTCGGCGCCTGCGACGGCGCGCTGTTCGATGACGTGACGCCTTGGCTGCACAGGATTGCCGGCGCGCGCGCCATGCTGGTCGAGCCGATCCCGTACAATCAGAAGCGGCTGCGCGCCAACTATCCCGACACGGGCCGCTTCATCATCGAGCCGGTGGCTGTCACAAAAGCCAAGGGCACGATCACCGTTCACACTTTCGATGCCGCGGCGCTCGAAGCCGGCACGCTGCCGATCGAGTTCATCGGCTGCTCGTCGGTCACCGACACCAATCTGATGTCGGGCAAGAATGCCTGGGGCGAGGCCGACGCCAACTTCAACAAGTTCGCACCGCACCTTCGGGATATCGAGGTGCCGTCGGAAACGCTGCAGACGCTGCTCGATCGCAACGGCATCAGCCATATCGACGCCTTCCTCGTCGATTGCGAAGGCGCCGACTGGGTCGTCTTCGAACAGCTCGATCTCAAGCGCTATCGTCCGGGCATGATCAAGGTCGAGGTCGGCGCACTGCCGGCCTCGGAGATCGGCCAGGTCGTGGTCAAGCTGAAGACGGCGGGCTACCAGGTCGGGTTCCAGGCCGAGGATGTCTGGGCCTTCGCCTGAGGGTCACGATTCTCCAGATCATGTAGGGGTCGCGCCGCACCAGCGGCGTGTCGCAAACAGGCGGTAGCGTGGTCGCTGTCGCCTGCATATTGTGCGCCGATCAAACGGGCGCCGACGCTGCCCGCAAACGCTTTTGGAGTCGCGGGCAATGGCAGAGTTTCCGAAAAAGGCGAAGGTCGTCATCATAGGCCTCGGCGGCATCGTCGGCGCGTCGATCGCCCATCATCTTATCGAGCGTGGATGGGACGACATCGTCGGCATCGACAAGTCGGGCATCCCGACCGATATCGGTTCCACCGCGCATGCCTCCGACTTCTGCTACACGACCAGCCACGACTTCCTGTCCTGCTGGACGACGCTTTATTCCATCGATTTCTACGAGAAGATGGGCCACTATGCGCGCATCGGCGGCCTTGAAGTCGCGCGCGTCGGCGACGACGGCCGCATGGACGAGATCAAGCGCAAGATCGCTTCTGCGAAGGCTTTTGGCACACGTGCACGCCTGATCGAACCGGCCGAGATCAAGGAAAAATTCCCGCTGATCGAAGAAGGGATGGTGCAGGGCGGGCTCTGGGATCCCGATGCGGGCCTGGTGATCCCGCGTTCGCAGACTGTCGCCGGCAAGCTGGTCGACCAGGCGGAAGCTTCGGGCAAGCTCAAATCCTTCGCCAACACGCCGGCCAGGTCGCTCGTCGTCAAGGACGGCCGGATCAGCGCCGTGGTGACCGATCGCGGCACCATCGAAGCCGATTATGTCATCGTCTGCGCCGGTATCTGGGGCCGTCTGATCGCGGAAATGGTCGGCGAGGATCTGCCGGTCATGCCGATCGACCATCCGCTGACCTTCTTCGGTCCCTATAATGAGTTCGCCGGCACCGGCAAGGAGATCGGCTGGCCGCTGCTGCGCGACCAGGGCAACTCGGCCTACATGCGCGACACCGGCGATCCCAAGACCGCCGAGGGCGGCCAGATCGAGTGGGGCTATTACGAAGAAAACAATCCGCGCCTCTGCCATCCGCGCGACCTGCTTGAGAAGGACCAGGCCCGGCTATCGCCATCGCAGCGCGACCTCGACATGGAGCAGATCCTGGCGCCGCTCGAGCGCGCCATGGAACTGACGCCGATCCTGGGCGAGCTCGGCTACAATGAAAGCCATTCCTTCAACGGCCTCTTGCAGGTGACGGCCGATGGCGGACCGTCGATGGGCGAAAGCCAGAAGGTGAGGGGGCTCTGGTATGCGGTCGCCATCTGGGTCAAGGACGGCCCCGGCATGGGCAAGCTGATCGCCGATTGGATGACGGACGGCCGCACGGAAATCGACCACCACGCCATCGACTATGCGCGCTTCTATCCGCACCAGACGAAGGAACAGTTCATCTGGGACCGCTGCACCGAAACGGCGATGAAGGTTTATAATCCCGCGGTGCATCCGCGCGAGCCGTTTTCCAAGGCCCGCAACATCAGGCGTTCGCCGTTCTGGGAGCGCGAGAAGGAGCTCGGCGGCTACTTCATGGAACTGGGCGGATGGGAGCGTGCTCACGGCTATGCCGCCAACGAGCATCTGCTGGAGAAATACGGCAACCGCGTACCGGTGCGCGAGAACGAATGGGACAATCGCCATTTCTGGCGTGTCTCCAACGCCGAACATCTGGCGATGAGCGAGGATTGCGGCATCGTCAATCTGTCGCATTTCTCGATGTATGACATCGAGGGACCCGACCACGTCGCGTTGTTGGAGTGGCTTTGCGCGGCCAAGATCGGCGGTGACAACAATATCGGCAAGGGCATCTACACCCACTTCCTCGATGAGGAAGGCATGGTGCGCGCCGACTTCACCGTCATCCGCATGGCGGACCGCTGTCGTTTGATCGACGGCGCGGATGCCGGCCCGCGCGACTTCCAGTACATGCGCCGCACAGCGCAGGACAAAGGTTTTGATGTCACCATCACCGACGTGACGGAGAAATTCGTCACCATCGGCATCTGGGGTCCGAATGCCCGTGCCACCCTGCAGAAGGTGGTCGAGAACCCCGAGGGTCTTTCGCTCGAGAATTTTCCATTCGCGGCGATCAAGCCGGTCAGGATCGGCGGCAAGGACGTCACCGCCTTCCGCATCTCCTATGTCGGCGAGCAGGGCTGGGAACTGCACATGTGCTACGAGGACGGTCTCGCCGTCTGGGATGCGCTGCGCTCGACCGGCGTGATGCCGTTCGGCGTCGAGACCTATGCCAACACGCGCCGCATGGAAAAGAGCCTGCGACTGCAGAACGCCGACCTCTTGACCGAGTACAATCTGCTCGAAGCCGATCTCGCGCGTCCGAAGGTCAAGGAGAATGATTTCTGCGGCAAGGCCAAGCATGTGGAATACCGCGCGCGCGAGCATCAGCCGGCCATGCTGTGCACGCTGGTGATGACCGAGAACACCGATGCCAAGGGCGTCGCCCGCTATCCCGTCGGCATCATGCCGGTGATGGACCCCAAGACGGGCGAAACGCTGGTCGACGAACTCGGCCGCCGGTCCTTCACTTCCTCGGTCGCCTATGGTCCGACCATCGGCAAGAACATCGCGCTCGCCTATCTGCCCTGGGCATATGCCCAGGAGGGCCGCAAGCTGGCTGTCGAATATTTCGGCGAGACATACCCAGTCGAAGTCGCGGCTGTCGGTTACAAGCCGCTCTATGATCCGGAGAACCTCAAGCCGCGCAGCTGAGCGCCGGCGGAGCAACGAAGCAATCGCAAAAGCCTGGCCTCGAGCAGGGCTTTTGTCTTTTTAACCGGGCGGTTTTCGCTTACCCTTGCGGTATGTCTGCTTTCTCGTATGCAAGACATCTGCTTTCCGGCTGCACCGCGCTGGCACTGACGCTCTGGCTGGCGCCGGGATCGCGCGCGGACGAGCCGGTCGATGTCGAGCTGGTGCTGGCGGTCGATGTCTCGCTGTCGATGTCGGCGGACGAGCTCGAAATCCAGCGCCATGGCTACGCAGCGGCGCTGACACATGACAATGTATTGCAGGCGATCGCCAATGGCTCCTATGGCAAGATCGCCGTCACCTATGTCGAATGGGCCGGCACCAGCTGGCAGCGTGTCATCGTGCCTTGGACGGTCATCGCCAACCGTGACGATGCCGAGCGGGTGGTCGCACAAATGTCGGCGCATCCGCCCGACAGCGCGCGGCGCACCTCGATATCCGGCGCGCTGGAGTTCGGCAGCGACCTTTTCGCCGAAAGCGGCTACCAGGGGACCAAGCGGGTCATCGACATTTCCGGCGACGGGCCCAACAACCAGGGCGCGCCGGTCAACCTCACCCGTGACAGGGTGGTCAGGCAAGGCATCGTCATCAACGGCCTGCCGCTGATGACCCGCGGCGGCTTTTCCGGTGCCTACGACGTCAACGATCTCGACCGCTACTACAGCGACTGCGTCATCGGCGGCCCAGGAGCCTTCATGATCCCGGTCAACGACTGGACGCAATTTCCCGAAGCCATCCGCCGCAAACTGGTGCTGGAGCTTGCCGGCCCGGCGTCACCGCAATGGGCGGCCGAGGAGGCGGATCATCCGCCAGTCGTGCTGGCGCAGGAAAAGCCCGCCAGCGACTGCCAGATCGGCGAGAAAATGTGGCGCAACCGGAGCTGGATGCCGGACAGCCGCTAGAGACCCAGGCGCAGGTGGGAGGAGGCATTGGCAAACTGATCGGCCCGCGCTATCCAGCCGGTGGGGGCCACGGTCGAACCGAGGAAACATCAGATGAAGCGCCTTGCCGTCCTGACAGCTGTCGCGTCCGTGCTTTTTGCAGATGGCGCCAGCGCCCAATACAACGACCAGCCGGCCTGCGTCATGTTCGAGCACGCGAATTTTCGCGGGCGGTCGATCGAAATGGCGCCCGACGATTCGGTGAGCTTTCGCGGTGGTCAGTTCTGGAACGATCGTGTTTCTTCGGTGTTCGTCAGCCGCGGCTGCACGCTCGTGGCCTATGAGGATACGCGGATGGGCGGCCGTTCGATAGAGATCGGCCGCAGAGCCCGCTATCTCGGAGGCAACTGGAACGATCGCATCTCGTCCGCCGAGTGCGTCTGCGACGGTTAAAATATCCTGGATTCAGGCAGCCAGTAGCCATTGGGTCATTTGGCTGCCGGGCCGGCTGCGTGTCTGCGTCCAACCCGGCATGCGCTTCACCATGCTGTTGATTGACAAGGTCGCCGGTGTCTGTGAACTATTTCCCCCAAGAGAAACAAAAGGGGAACCGACATGAACAGAATCGCCATTTTCGCCGCAACATTGACACTTGCCGCCGGCCTGTCCGCGCCGGTGATGGCCGCCACGTCGGTCACCATCGGCATCAGCGGCTGGACCGGCTTCGCGCCGCTGACGCTTGCCAAGCAGGCAGGCCTCTTCGAGAAACACGGCCTCGACGTGACCTTGAAGAAGGTGCCGCAGGCCAGCCGTCCGCTCGCCATCGCCAGCGGCGACCTGCAATGCGCCGCCACCACGGTCGAGACCTGGCTGGTGTGGAACGCCAGCGGGGTGACCACCAAGCAGATCTTCCAGCTCGACAAATCCTACGGCGCCGACGGCATCGTCGTGCGCAACGACATCAAGACCGTCGCCGATCTCAAGGGCAAGAATGTCGCGTCCTCGGCGCCGGGCACGTCACCCTATTTCATGCTCGCCTGGGTGCTGAACAAGAACGGCATGTCGACCAAGGACGTCACCGTCGTCAACCTCGAGCCGGACGCGGCGGCGCAAGCCTTCCTTGCCGGCCAGAACGATGCCGCGGTCACCTATGAGCCGTTCATCTCGGCGGTGCGCGACAAGGCCGACCAGGGCCATATCCTGGCGACCACGCTCGACTATCCGATGGTCCTCGACACGGTCGGCTGCACGCCCGAATTCCTCAAGGCCAACCCGGATGCCGCCAAGGCGCTCGCCGACAGCTATTTCGAGGCGCTCGATCTGATCAAGAAGGATCCGCAGAAATCCTACGAGATCATGGGCGCCGATGTGAAACAGTCTGCCAAGGAATTCGAGGATTCGGCGAAGTACCTGAAATGGGCCGACAAGGCCGAGAACAAGCAGTTCTTCACCAAGGAATTCCAGGATTTTTCCAAGACCGCCGGCGATCTGCTGCTGCAGATGGGGCTGATCAAGGAAGCGCCCGACGTCGCCACTTTGGCCGACACAAGCGCGGTGGCGAACTGACCGTCGGTCTCTGCCCATCACGCGGCGGCGCCTGCGCCGCCGCTTTCTCACGGACAAATTTGAGCATGGGGACGAAATGACGATGCGGACGATCTGACGATGCGCCCCTTGCATCCGGTCGCGCCGGGCCTCCGAACCGTGCTCGGCATCTCCTTCTTCGTCCTGTTTGTGGCGTTCTGGGCGTGGATCACGCTTGGCGGGCACGTTAACCGCATCTTCCTCGCCGACCCACTGTCTATGCTTCGGGATGGCTGGCGGTTGCTGGTCGAGGACCGTTTCTGGCTCGACATACTGATCACCATCTGGCGGGTTTTTGGGGGCTTTGTGCTGGCGTCGGTCGTTGCCGTGCCGATTGGTATCGCGATGGGCGCCTGGAAGCCGGTGGAGGCGTTTCTCGAATCTTTCGTCTCCTTTGCCCGCTACCTGCCGGCATCCGCCTTCATTCCGCTGCTCATCCTGTGGGCCGGCATCGGCGAATTGGAAAAACTGCTCGTCATCTTCGTCGGATCGGTGTTCCAGATCATCCTGATCATTGCCGTCAAGGTGGGGTCGACGCGGCGCGACCTGGTCGAAGCCGCCTATACGCTGGGCTCGACCAACAACGGCATCGTCAAACGGGTGATCATGCCGGCCAATGCGCCAGAAATCGCCGAGACGCTGCGGCTGGTGCTCGGCTGGGCCTGGACCTATGTCATCGTCGCCGAGCTGATCGGCTCGTCGTCGGGCATCGGCTATATGATCATCAACAGCCAGTCGCGGCTGGCGACCGGGCAGATCATCTTCGGCATCATCGTCATCGGGTTGATCGGGCTGTTGTCCGACTTCGCCTTCAAGGCGTTCAACCGCTGGCTCTTTCCGTGGAGCCTGGCGTGAGCAAGCTTCTTATCGAGGGCGTTTCGCGCACCTTTGCAGGCGTGCGCGGCGGACAGCCGGTCAGGGCGCTGATGCCGGTCGACATGGCGGTTGCCGCCAACGACTTCATCACCATTCTGGGGCCGTCCGGCTGCGGAAAGTCGACATTGCTTAGGATCGTCGCTGGCCTCGAAGCGCCGAGCGAAGGCCGTGTGCTGCTCGACGGCAAGGCGGTGACGCGACCGGGACCGGATCGCGGCATGGTCTTCCAGTCCTACACGCTGTTTCCGTGGCTGACGGTGGCCGAGAATATCGCCTTCGGCCTGTGCGAACGCGGCACGGCGCAAAAGGAGCGCGACGGGGTCGTCGCTTCCTATGTCGATCTCGTCGGGCTGAAAGGGTTCGAGAACCATTGGCCGAAGCAGCTTTCCGGCGGCATGCAGCAGCGCACGGCGATTGCCCGGGCGCTGGCCAACGATCCCGAGATCCTGTTGCTGGACGAGCCGTTCGGCGCGCTCGACAACCAGACGCGCGGGCTGATGCAGGAATTGCTGCTCGGCATCTGGGAACGGCGCAAGAAGACGGTGCTGTTCGTCACCCACGACATCGAGGAGGCGATCTTCATGGCCTCGCGGGTGATCGTGATGACGGCGCGGCCCGGCAGCATCAAGTCGGATGTCGCCATCGACCTCCCGCATCCGCGCCATTACACGCTCAAAACCAGTCCGGAATTCTCCGCGCTGAAGGCGCGGCTGACCGAGGATATCCGCGTCGAGGCGATGCGGACGGCGCAGGCGTAGCCGACCGAGGCCTGACCGGCGGAATTGCGGGTCAGGCGGCCAGCAGCTGCTTGCGGTCGACGCGCTCCTGCTGCGGCGAGCGGGCGTAAAGCTCGCGGTAGCATTTGGAGAAATGCGAGGCCGAGACGAAGCCGCAGGCGACAGCCACCTCGACCACCGGCATCGACGACTGGATCAGCAGGTGCCGGGCGCGGTCGAGCCGGATTTCCAGGTAGTAGCGGGCAGGGGAGCGGCCCATCTCGGTGCGGAACAGGCGCTCGATCTGGCGCCGCGACAGGTCGACATGGTCGGCGATCTCGATCAGCGACAGCGGCTCGGAGAGGTTGCCTTCCATTAGCTCGATGATGGCCAGCACTTTCGAGTTCTGCACGCCGAGGCGGGCACGCAGCGGCAGGCGCTGGCGGTCGGTCGGGCTGCGCACGCGGTCGGTCAGCACCTGCTCGCAGACGCGGTTGACGAGGCTCTCGTCGAAATCGTCGCCGATCAGCTTCAGCATCATGTCGAGTGCTGCGGTGCCGCCGGCGCAGGTGTAGATGTTCTGGTCGATCTCGAAGAGGTCGGCAAAGACATTGGCCTTGGGAAACGCCTCGGAAAAGCCCGGCAGGTTTTCCCAATGAATGGCGCAGCGCTTGTTGGACAGCAGACCGGCGGCGGCGAGGATATGCGCGCCGGTGCACAGGCCGCCGACGGCGACACCGCGATTGTACTCTTCGCGCAGCCAGGCGAAGGCCGACTTGTTATGGTAGCGCTCGACATCGATGCCGCTGCAGACGATGGCCATGTTGGGCCGTTCAGGACCCGCCATCTTCTTGCGCTCCTCCTCGAGCGAGGTGTTGACGGCGCATTCGACACCGTTGGAGGCGCGCACCGGCTTGCCATCGATGCTGGCCAGGCGCCAGCGATAGGCCTCGTAACCGAGCATGCGGTTGGCCGAGCGCAGCGGGTCGAGCGCGGTCGCAAAAGCGATCATGGTGAAATCGGGGACAAGGAAGAACACAAACGATCGCTTGATCGGATGCTTTACGGCGTTCAAGGGAACCTCACACAGCCATGACGCGAACAGGATGTCGCGAATAGCATAGCGTCATCAGGAAAAACCATGCTTGTCAATCGGCTACGCCGCCTGGACGCGATTAAATTTGCGACATGGGTCGCAAATGGGCAATGGGATCGATGAACCCCGCGCGAGCGGGTGAGGTGGAAACAAAAACGCCGCCTCGGCCAAGGCCGGGCGGCGTTGCAGTCATGGGATCAGCGGCAGGGACGCGCTGCTGCCCCGAAGAAACTTCAGGCGACGAAGCCAAGGCGTGCGGCAGCCATGGCGCCGGTCTGGCCAGGCATGGTGTTGGCGAGGCGCTGACGCTCGAGAGCGGTCGTCAGGTTCATTTCGCGGCGGGCGAAGAGGCGGGCAAAAAGCTTCATGATCATCTCCATTCGGTTGCTCAGACGGGTCGCCTTCGCTTGATGGAGTGGGGCAGCTCGTTTGCTGGCGGTGATATAGGCTTGTGTAAGCAGAAACTAAATCGCAAAAGCGAAGCGCTTGATATGAAAAGCGACATCAAATGCGACAAATTTGGGCATGATGCTCAGAATCTATTATTGTTTACAGCCGGTTAGTTCAAAATTCGGGATGCTATGCGGCTTGTTCATATGCGCCATGCAGCGGCAGCATGGCTCGTGAATTCATTTGAATGCAAATAAAATAGAGAAGGCCTGCCGGGCGGGTGGCGCGGCAGGCCTTCAGCATTTGATACACACGATTTACTTTGCTCCAGCCCAGGATCCGATGCCGTTGCGAATACCGGCCTTGGCGTCGGAGGCTTCAGGCCAGCCAATATCCTTTTGCAGTTCGATCGGCAGGGAACGGATGGCACGTTCGGTCTGGTAGCGGGCACGGGCCTCGCTGAATTCGGTCGCGATGCGGCCGAGGGACGACAGGATAGACATTTCATTCTCCCTTATGTGCCGGACAGGGGTGCCAGGCAGTGGCTGGTTACGTCATGTCTGTTTCAGCTTCATTTCATGTCGAATGCGGATCTGTGTCGTGTTGGTTTCATGACTGCATCTGGCAGCATCCTGCTTCGACAAGATTGACTATCCTCCCAAACTGATGTTCAATCAAACGAAATGGAATGATGCTTTGTATCAGAAAAATTGAAGGTCGATCGCCATGAACGCCCCACTCAATCATCCGCTGCCGCTGCTCGATCTCGACGTTTTGCGCACTTTCGTGGCGATTGCCGAGACCGGCAGCTTCACCACCGCCGCCAACGCCGTCTTCCGCACGCCGTCCGCGGTGTCGATGCAGATCAAGAAGCTGGAAGACATTCTCGGCCGCTCGGTGTTCGCGCGCGACGCGCGTTCGGTGACGCTCACCACGGACGGCGAGATGCTGCTGGGCTATGCCCGCCGGCTGTTGTCGATCAACCGCGAGGTGGTGTCGAAGTTCATCATCCCCGATATCGTCGGCGTGGTGCGGCTCGGTTCGCCGGATGACTATGGCGAGCGCGTGCTGCCGCATGTGCTGAAGCGCTTCGCGCAGTCGCATCCCTCGATCGCGGTCGACGTCACCATCGACCAGAGCAGCAACCTGCGCCGGCGCATGGACGACCGCGCGCTCGACATCACGCTGCTGACCAATTCCTACAAGACCAGCGCGCTCGGCGCCGAGGTGCTCTTGACCGAGCCGATTGTATGGGCCGGCGCCAAGGGCGGCTGCGCACATCTGCGCGAGCCCTTGCCGGTGTCGCTATGGGAAGAGGGTTGTGCCTGGCGGGCCGGCGCGCTCGAAGCGCTGAGCCGCGAAGGGCGCAATTACCGCATTGCCTATATGAGCGCCCATACGGCCGGCCAGCGGGCCGCCATCATGTCCGACCTCGCCGTGGCGCCGCTGCCGAAGTCCTTCCTCGGCAACGACATGGTCGAACTCTGCCCGAAGGACGGCATGCCCGACATCGGCACTTACAATCTGGCCATGGTGGTGGCGCCGGACGCCAGCGCTCCGGTCAAGGCTGTCGCCGACCACATCCGTGCGACCTTCGAAGTGTTCCGGGAAACCGGCAAGTTCTGATCCGCCGGGCATGCGGGAACTGAAAGCGCTACTCCGCCGCCTCGGCGGAGGGCGCTTCGAAGCTTGTTCTGGTGCCTTGGCTGATCGGTGCGCCGACGTCGTTGAGGAACGTGACGATGTGCTGACGCGCGCGGCGTGATTCCGGCATGTCGATCAGCGGCCAGACATGAAACATGCCTTCCTCGTACACGAGCTCGACCTCGACGCCTGCGCTGCGCGCTTTTTGCGCGAAGATCAGATTGTCGGGTGTGAGAAGATCGCGCGAGCCCGTCAGAAGCAATGTCTTGGGCAACACCGAGAGATCGCCATAAACCGGACTGATATGCCAGTCGGTGGGAAGCATTCCGGCACTGTAGAGCCGGATCGCCTCCCGTCCGCCGGCAATGCCCAACCAGGGATCGTTCCTCTCCGCTTCGAAAACTTCGGGGTTTGCAAGCGAAACGTCGAGCCCTGGTGAAATCAGAACATGGCGCGATGGCGGCGGCAGACCCTGTTCGGCCGCCATCATGGTCAGCACCACAGCCATGTTGCCGCCGGCGGAATCGCCCATGAAGACGATGTCCTCGGGGTCGGTCTCGTCGAGCATTTGGCGATAGACGTCGCCAACCATGCCGAACATGGCGTGGAAGTCATGCTCGGGAGCGATGGGATAGATCGGCACGGTGACGGCGTAGCCCAGACGGTCGGCCATGTCGGCAATCAGGTGCCAATGATACGGCGTGATTTCAAAGACATAGGCGCCGCCGTGCAGGTAGAGAATCCGCTTTCGCTCGCCGGCCCTGGGGGCGATCTCGTAGACCGGAAAGCCGTCGACGGTACTCGTCTGGATGTTGAGGCGCTGCTGCAGCGAGGCCGGCGGATGATGATCTTCGGTTTTGCGCGCGGCCGCGATCCAGCGCTGCAGGTTTTCCGGGCTGGAAAACGCCTTCTTGCGGCTGTGCCTGAGCACGAAGGAAACAACGTGGCTTTTCAAACTTGGCATGCGGATACACGAACTTCGGCGGCAGCCGACTAAGAGAATTCCCCTCTTTTTTGAAGATCGGGTGCTGGCCGAAAATGTCAAGATTTACGCCGTGTGCCACACGGTGGTGTGATCCGCCGCATGGATCCGACATACCGCGGCGGTCAGCGGCGCGGCAAGAGTGCGGCGCGCAACCGGTTGCTGGTGATCGCCGGGGACATGCGAGGTCCCCGGCGGATGCCGAGCAATTTGCATTTGTCGGCGAAGGTCATCAGCGTGGCGTACCCAGAAGCAGCGCGGTGAGCGCGGCCTGCGGATCATTCTGCGGCGATGCCGGCCAGCCGATGTCCTTCTGGACATGCGCCGGCAGGCTGTTCAGAGCGCGGGTCGCCCTGTTCCTGGCGTGGGCCTGCCTGATGGTCGCACCGAAGCGGCCGAGATTTTCGAACATCGACATTTTCATCTCCCTTGAAGAGCAGCGGAGGCCGAGGGGTTGTTCGTGGCCGCCGTGCAATGCCGGGTAAATGCGCCTGCCGTGTATCGGATGGATTTCGCGAAAACAGCGTTTTGGTTTCCGGATCTGGCGATCCGGAAACATTTGCATACAAATGAAATTGAATGCGTAGGCGCGGCCTATTCGCGGCCGCGCCTTGCCGCGTGACCTTCGCGTGAGCGCCGGCGCGGTGTGGCGTCGCCGGCGACGCCATCCTCGCTGACCGTCTTGCGTGGCGGCAGTTTCACCGCCGCCGACAGTTTCGGGAACGGATCGACCTTGTTGGGCAGCGCCATGGCGTAGACGAAATGCTCCTGGAATTTCGGCTCCAGCGCGGTCTCGATCTTCTCGATCTGGCTCACCGTCTCCTCGATCTCGCGGCGATAGCCACGATTGAGCAGCGCCATGCGCGCACCGGCGCCGGCGGCGTTGCCGACGGCCGAGACCTTGTCGAGATCGCAATCGGGGATCAGCCCCAGCACCATGGCGTATTTCGGATCGATGAAGGAGCCGAAGGCGCCCGCGAAGTGGATGCGGTCGACATGCTCGGTGTTCTGCTTTTCCATCAAAAGCTTGGTGCCGGCATAAAGGGCCGCCTTGGCAAGCTGGATGGCGCGCACGTCGGTCTGGGTGATGGTGATCTTGGGCCCATCCTCCTTTGACGCAGAGCCTTCCTTCAGCACATAGGAGAAGGTGCGGCCATTGGCGACGACGCGCGGCGAGCGCGCGGAAAGCGAGCCGTCGACGACGCCGTCCTCGGAAATGATGCCGGCGAGATACATCTCCGCCACGATCTCGATGATCCCGGAGCCGCAGATGCCGGTGACGCCGGTCGCCTGCACGCTGTCGAGGAAGCCCGGTTCGTCGGACCACAGTTCTGAGCCGATGACGCGGTACTTAGGCTCCAGCGTCTCCGGATCGATTCGCACGCGCTCGATGGCGCCTGGGGCGGCGCGTTGGCCGCCGGAGATTTCAGCACCCTCGAACGCCGGACCGGTAGGAGAGGAAGCCGCCACGACCCGCGCGCGGTTGCCGAGCACGATCTCGGCATTGGTGCCGACGTCGACGATCAGCATCATTTCGTCCTGGCGGTGCGGGCCTTCCGACAGTGTCACCGCCGCCGCGTCGGCGCCGACATGGCCGGCGATGCAAGGCAGCATGTAGAGCCGTGCGCCCTGGTTGAGCTTCAGGCCGATGTCGGAGGCCTTGATGCGAACCGCTCCGGAGACGGCGAGCGCGAAGGGCGCGCCGCCGAGTTCGGTCGGATCGATGCCGAGGAAAAGGTGGTGCATGATCGGATTGCCGACGAAGACGGAATCCAGGATGTCGTTGCGCTGGACATTGCCTTCCGCGCAAACCTTGTCGACGAGGCTGGAGATCGCTTCGCGCACGGCGACCGTCATGCCTTCGCGGCCGTCCGGGTTCATCATCACGTAGGAGACGCGGCTCATCAGATCCTCGCCGAAGCGGATCTGCGGGTTCGACGTGCCCGACGAGGCGGCGACGCGGCCGGACAGCAACGACACCAGGTGCATGGCGATGGTGGTCGAGCCGATATCGCAGGCGAGGCCATAGGCCTCGTTCTTGAGGCCCGGCCACAGCGCGATGACCCGCGCGATGTCGCTGTCGGCATCCTTGTGGATGGCCGCGGTGGCGGTCCAGTTGCCCTTGCGCAATATGCCCTGCACCTGCGGCAGCAGGTAGAAATCGAATTCGAGGTTTTTGAAGCCCCAGTCCTTCATCAGCGCGATCTTGAGGCGATCGAGATCGCCTGATGGATTGTGCATGTCGGGCTCTTCGATCTCGACATAGCACATGCGGATCGCCGTATCGCGGGCGATCACCCTGGTGTCGGCGTCCTTGCGGATGGTCTGCGCATTGATGACCGTATCCTGCGGTACGTCGATGACGAGGTCGCCGAGGATCTGCGCCGAGCAGGAGAGGCGGCGCCGTTCGGGCAGGCCGCGCACGCGCTCGTAGCGCTCTTCCTTGGGGCCCTTGGGCGAAATGTGCTCGTTGGACGAGACGATCTTGTGCTTGGCGAAATTGCCTTCCTGCACCTCGACCTGGCAGCGTCCGCACGTGGCGCGGCCACCGCACACGCTTTCGACATAGACGCCAAGCTGGCGCGCGGCATCCAGGACCGGCGTGCCGACAGGAAACCGCCCGCGCTTGCCCGACGGCATGAACAGCACGAGCGGATCGGTGATGTTTGCAGGTGAATTCACGATTGCGCGCTTATCCTCGACCCATCCGGGCCTCACGACCGCCGCGGCGGCGGCCACCGTTGCCGTTGCCTTCGCCTGGCGCATTGACCGCTGTCGGCGCCGCGACCGCCTGACCGCCTTCGGCCGGCTTGTAGTCCTTGTAGGTGCGGATCCAGTTGGTGCAGTTCTCGTCGGTGCCGTTGAGCACATTGGCGCCGCGCACGGCTTCCATTTCCTGCGGACGCACCGGGTTCATGATCGCCGAGGTCATGCCGGCGCCGATCACCATCGGGATGAAGGCGGCGTTGATGCCGTGGCGGTGCGGCAGGCCGAACGAGATGTTGGACAGGCCACAGGTGGTGTTGACCTTGAGTTCCTCACGCAGGCGGCGCAGCAGGGCGAACACCTGGCGGCCGGCATCGCCCAGCGCGCCGATCGGCATGACCAGCGGGTCGACGACCACGTCATGCGCCGGAATGCCGAAATCGGCACAGCGCTGCACGATCTTCTTGGCGACGGCGAAACGCACGTCCGGGTCCATCGAGATGCCGGTCTCGTCATTGGAGATGGCGACGACCGGCACGTTGTATTTCTTGATCAGCGGCAGGATGGCTTCGAGCTTCTCTTCCTCGCCGGTGACGGAGTTGACCAGCGGACGGCCCTTGGCGACCTTGAGCGCCGCCTCGATCGCGGCGGTGACGGAGGAGTCGATCGACAGCGGCAGGTCGACGAGGCCTTGGACGATCTCCAGCGTCTGCACCAGCAGCGCCGGCTCGGTCGCGTTGGGGTCGACAGCGGTCACGCCGGCATTGACGTCGAGCATTGTGGCGCCGCAAGCGGCCTGTTCCAGCGCGTCCTTGATGACGGTCTCGAAATTGCCGGCGATCATCTCGGCGGCGAGCTTCTTGCGGCCGGTCGGGTTGATACGCTCGCCGATCACGCAGAAGGGCTGGTCGAAGCCGATGATGATTTCTCGTGTCGCCGAGGCGACGATGGTCCGGGTCATGAAATCTCTCCGTCGTGATATAAAGAGTTCTTTATATCGTTATCTCTTCTCGATCAAGCGAATGGTCGCTCTCCGCACGGATCAATGCGCGGTCTTCACCATGTCCACCTGGGTTTCGGTAATCTCGTCGTGCAGGATGTGGTCGAGCCGGTCGGCGACCATCTGGTCGTCGCGGCGAATCTCACGCTTCCAGGGCTGGCGGCCCTTGAGCACGCCCGATTCATCGACGATCTCGGCGACGTATTCCTCCTGGCGGTAGGCCATCACATGGATGCCCGAGACGCCGGGGATTTCCTTCACCTCGTTGATGATGTCGGTGCAGAGCTGCTTGCCTTCCTTTTTCTGGTCCTGGGCGCCCTCCAGCCGCTTGATGATGGCGTCCGGGATATGGATGCCCGGCACATTGGAGCGGATCCACTTGGCCGTCTTGGCCGAGGCGAGCGGGCCGACGCCGCACAGGATGAAGACTTTTTCTGTATGCCCCAAGTCCCGCGCCTTCTGCATGAAGGTCCTGAACATCGGCACGTCGAAGCAATACTGCGTCTGCACGAACTGCGCGCCGGCGGCGATCTTCTTGCCGAGATGGATCGGGCGGAAATCGAAGGGCGGCGCGAACGGATTGACGGCGGCACCCAGGAACAGCTGCGGCGGCGTGGTGAGCTTGCGGCCGGACAGGAACTTGCCGTTGTCGCGCATGATGCGGCAGGTCTCGAGCAGCGACATGGAATCGAGGTCGAACACCGGCTTGGCGCCGGGCTGGTCGCCGGCCTGGACGCCGTCGCCGGTAAGGCACAGCATGTTGGCGACGCCCATCGCGGCACCGCCGAGCACGTCGCCCTGGATGGCGATGCGGTTCTTGTCGCGGCAGGCGATCTGCATGATCGGTGCATAGCCCATGCGGGTCAGCAGCGCGCAGATGCCGACCGAGGACATGTGGCAGTTGGCGCCGGACGCGTCGACCGCGTTGATCGCGTCGACCCAGCCGTCGAAGATCTTCGCCCTGTTGTAGACGTCTTCCGGATCGGCGCTGTCTGGCGGATTGAGCTCGGTGGTTACAGCGAATTCGCCGCGCCGCAGCACGCGCTCGAGCCGGCCACGCGAGGTGTGGCCGGGCAGGGGGTCGAGCGGCAGGTGAATGCCGGCCGGGTTTTCGTCACGCTGGCGACCGATCATGCGGCGGCTCCGGTCTTGGCATCTGCGGTTTTGGCATCGGCCGCGGCCTGACGGGCTGCCGCCGCCTGCGCGGTGACGCGCAGCCAGGCCGAGGTTTCGCGCAGCGACTGGTCGACCGGCTTCTGGACGGTCAGGATCTTGTCGGAATTGACCATGTTCTGCGAGCCTTCCCAGGCCTTGACCCAGACGCAGGGCATATCAGGCTCGACCTCGCAATTGCCGTTGGCGCGCACGCCGCCGCAGGGGCCGTTGCGCAACTGCTTGGGGCAGTTCATCGGGCACGACATGCCGGTCGAGGACAATATGCATTGGCCGCACATGCGGCAGTCGAACATGAAGCCTTTTACGCGCTTCTCGACGAACTTGATCGGGGCCTCGACGCGGCCGTAGCCGATGCCTTTCCACAAGGGATGCAGCAGCAGGAACATGTCGGCGAACCTGGAGTAGAACCATTCGAGCAATCGCGAGTGCCGCACAGACCACAATCTAACGGCGAACGAGCGCTGCACGCGCCGCTGCGGCGACACGTCGGCCGGCTTGTAGTCGGATTTCGGCGCTGCCTTCTTGTTGAGCGTGGCTTGGGTAACCGCCGCCCCTTCCTTGTTGACGGGAGTGGTCTCAGACATTTTCTTTGCCGCCCGCTTTCACCAGAGCGACCAGCCGCTCACGGTCATACTTCGCGTCGATATCGTTGAATGCCTTTTCGACCTCGGCGTCGAGGTCGTCGCCGACCGGGATCGGATCGGCCTTGCGCCATTCGGCCAGATAGTCGTCCGTGCCGCCGGCGCCGGTGCGCATGGCGCACATGTCGATCGCCTCGGTGAAGCGCAAAGGCAGCTCACGCTTGGCATTCTGCCGGCCTTTCTTGACAATGACCTGGGCAGGGATGTCGCGCCAGTAGACGACGATCAGATCGGCCATGAATTCTCACTCCTCGAACTATCGAGCATTGCCGCATGCGCAATGGGGCCGCTTGTTATGGGACGACGCGCGCGCATTCAAAAGCGACGCATTTCAATGTCGTAAAATGAAAGGTGCGTTTATTCGTTTCCGGCACGGGCGACGGCAGGCCCAGCGCGACGGAAAAGCCGGCGTGCGGCAAGTGGCTCGGGGTGAGGAATCCGCTACCAGATGCCGGTTCTGATGCCTGTCCAGACGTAGAACCAGATCGTCGGGTGGTACCATTGCCGCGACGGCAGGCCGGGGTCGAAGGTGGTGAGCTTTCCGGCCAGCACGTCGCTGATGGCCTCGACGCAGATGTCGCGCGAGAATGCTGTCTGCCGGAGCGCATAGCTGGAAATGGTGTCGCCCCGTTTGGGCTGGCCGCGCACCTGTTTCAGCACCGCACCGGTGTCGACGCCGGGATCGACCAGATGCACGGTGGTGCCGAAATTCTGGCGATCGCCCGATGTCAGGGCCCAGTAGCCGCCATTCATGCCGCGGTATTTCGGCGTGATGCCGGCGTGATAGTTGAGTACCGGGCAAGGCATCCTGGCCAACATGTCCTTCGACAACAGCCGGCAGCCGTTGAGCAGGACGACGCCAGGCTGGAGCTTCTGGATCGCCTCGAGGCACTCCGGCCCGTTTGCCGAGGCAACATGGATGATCTCCTGGTCCCGCCTGGGCTCGGTCTCGAGTTTCTCCTCGGCGATCAACCGTGCGGCATGGCTGACGAGGAACCGTTTCCCCAGCCTGCTCAGCACCATCGTGCCAAGCTGGCCGATGGCGGAGATCCAGCCTTGGCGACGAGCCCGGCCAATTAGCAATTGCTTTTTGGATTCAGAGGTTTCGAGGACGACGCTTACAGGACCGACGCGGTCCGCGATCGCGTTGATCATGGCCCAGACATGCTGGCCTCCTCCGGTGACGACCACGATCGGACGCGGACTGGACTGCGATGCTGCCATGGATCTTGCCACCCTCCAAGCGACCCGTTCTCGACAATGGGCCGGATGCTAGGCGGGGCGGGTTAATTGTTGGTGTGTCCAAAGCTCGCCAGGCAAGACATGAAAGGACCCGGGTCAGCGCTTGAATTCGAGGATGTCGAGCTTCGATTCATAGTAGGGGGCGGGAAATTCGATGCGCCATTCGCTGGCGCCGGTGCGGAAGGCATAGCCGACCTGGTCGCTCTGCGGACCGCTGCCGTAAGGCTTTGCCGGATCCTCGTTGACGGTGAAGGAGCCGAGATAGATGGCACGCTTTTCGCCGTCGTCGAAGAAGCGACCCTTGGTGCGCTGCGAACCGCTCACCTTTTCCAGCCGCCAGCCGGAGCCGTCATCGGTCACCTTGCACTTGAACCAGCCATAGATGACGAGCGCCGACGTTCCGCCCGCCTTGATGGTGCGGCACTGCCAGTTGCCGGTCAGGTCCTTGTCGGAAAAGGACACCAGGGGCGTCGCAACCAAGGCGTCGAGCTGCTTGACCTCGGCCGGGTTGCCGGCCTTCGCCTCGGCAAGTGCCGCCTTGCGCGTCTCGCCATATTTGTCGAGGCGGGCCTTGTCGGCAGGTGTGATCAACTTCTGCACCTCGCCGTCGGCAAGGGCGGGCAGGGTGCAGCAGAGCAGGCCGATGGCGGCGAAAAGGGGACGAAGGATCATCTGGAACTCCCTGGATAAAACATCAATCGATAAAAAATGGCAGTTAATGTCTGGAGCGGTGCTGCCGCCGGCCGATGGCTGACTTTACCGGGTCGCTCGCGCCTGTCATCCGTGCTTAACAGCGTCATCGTCAAAAATCATGGTGCGCGCATGCGAATCTTGCTCACGGGGTCATCGGGCTGGCTTGGCAGCGCGCTGGCGCCGCGGCTGCGGGGCCTTGGTCACGAGGTGATAGGTCTTGACCCGGTTCCATCTGTTGAAACGCAGATGATCGGCTCGATCGCCGACCGTGACCTTGTCCTGCGCACGGTCGGCGACAACCGCATCGAAGCCATCATCCACAGCGGCGCGCTGCACAAGCCCAACATAGAAAGCCGCGCCAACAGCGATTTCGTGGCCACCAACGTACAGGGCACGCTGAACCTGCTCGATGCGGCGGTGGCGGCCGGTGTGGAGCGTTTCGTCTTCACGTCGACGACCTCGCTAATGATCTCGCAGGGGATACGCGACGGGTTCAGGGGCGGTGCGCGCAAGGCCGCCTGGCTGACGGAGGCGATGTCGCCCGAGCCACGCAACATCTATGGCGTCACCAAGCTTTCGGCCGAACATCTTTGCCGTCTCTATCATCTTCAGCATGGCCTGCCGGTGGTCGTGCTACGCACCGCCCGTTTCTTTCCCGAGGCCGACGACATGGCGCATGCGATCGAACAGTCTGATGCCAACACCAAGGCGAATGAATTGCTGTTCCGGCGGCTGACGGTGGAAGATGCGGCCGAGGCCCATGTCGCTGGCTTGGAGAAGGCGCCGCAGCTTGGCTTCGATACTTTCATAGTCTCGGCGCCGACTCCGTTTCAGCCCGACGACTGCGACGCGCTGATCAGGGACGCGCCATCGGTCGTCGAGCGCTATTTCCCTGACTTTCCGGCGCTTTACGCGCGAAAGGGCTGGACGATGTTTTCCTCCATCGACCGGGTCTATGACGCATTGCGGGCGCGGGACAGGCTGGGTTTCGTCTGCAAGACGAGCTTCGCCGACGTGCTGGCGGCGCTGCGGGTGGAAGAGAGTCCGGCTTAGATTAGCGCTGGCGCGGGGCAGCGCCAGCCGCGGCTTGCGCCATTCCGGCCGTCAGGTCGCCATAGCCGGTCGCGCGCCGCTCATAGGCGAGGCCGAGCAGGGCGGCGGCCTTTTCCGCGACCTTGTCGAGCTCCGGATCGTCGGTCTGGGCGAGATAGATCAGTTTCTCATAGTTGCCGAAATAGTCCTTGATCAGCTCCGGGTGCTTGTCGAGGCCGAGCGGCTTCATGAAGAAGGCGTCGAACTGGCGGCACAGGAAATCCGTCATGTAGAAGGACATCATGTCGTCATCGGCGACCTTCGCATAGGCGTCCATGCCCTGGTAAAAGGCGAAGCAATGCGGGCCGGCCATGCGCTCGACGCCGTGCTTCTCGCAGACCCGGTCGAGCAGGCCGCCAGTGCCGCAATCGGCATAGCCGACGAAGATGTGCTTGTAGCCCTCGGCCTTGGCCTTCTCTATCGCATTGTCCATGGCGGGCGCGATGCGGTCGGGATAGAAATGAAACTCCGCCGGCAGACAGGTCAATTCGAGGTGATCGAGCCCGAGCTGTTCCTTGACGGCCAACACCTCGCGCGCAATCATCCCGCAGGCGATGACGAGCAGCCTGTCGTCTTGATTCGGGTTCGTTTTCAGTGTTTTGACCATGGAACCAGCCGAGCCGGCCTTCGTTGCTGTGGGGTTAATTTATCTATTGAGGGAGACACCATCCATGAAACTGCTACGCATCGCACCAATCGCCATTCTTGCCTGTGCGCTGGCCCTTACGGCTTGCGCGAACACCGTCCGCGGCGTCGGCAAGGACGTCAAGTCTACGGCCAGGGCGGTCAAGGACACCGTCAACTGATCGGCAGCCTCGTCCGTCATTTGGGAACAAAAAAGCCGCGCTGCAAGGCGCGGCTCTTTCCATTGGCCATGCCGGCCACTGTCCATGCCGGATTGGCCAATCAGGACGCGGCGCGCACATTGTGCTTGCGCTTCATGTAGTCCTTGGCGGTCTCGACCGCCACGGCGGCATCGCGACAATAGGCATCGGCGCCAACGGCCTTGCCGAATTCCTCGTTGAGCGGCGCGCCGCCGACCAGCACGACATAGTCGTCGCGGATGCCCTTTTCCTTCATCGTGTCGATGACGACCTTCATGTAGGGCATGGTCGTGGTCAACAGCGCCGACATGCCGATAATGTCGGGTTGGTGCTGCTCGATGGCATCGAGATATTTCTCGACCGCGTTGTTGATGCCAAGGTCGATGACGTCGAAGCCGGCGCCCTCCATCATCATGCCGACCAGGTTCTTGCCGATGTCGTGGATGTCGCCCTTGACGGTGCCGATCACCATCTTGCCCTGCTTGGGCGCGCCGGTGGCGGCCAGCAGCGGCCGCAGGATGAACATGCCGGCCTTCATGGCATTGGCCGACAACAGCACCTCGGGAACGAACAGGATGCCGTCGCGAAAATCCTCGCCGACGATGCGCATACCTTCGACCAGCGCCTCGGTCAGCACCTTGTAAGGCACCCAGCCGCGCTCGAGCAGGATCCGCGTGCCTTCCTCGATCTCTTCCTTCAGCCCGTCATAGAGATCGTCGTGCATCTGCTGCACCAACTCATCGTCGGAAAGCTCGGAAAGGATGATCTCGTCGTCGGCCATTTTGATCCAACTCCTCACGGCATCGCGACTGCGTCGCAAGGCACAACAGATTTGCGTCCATACCTAACCCGCTAGGGGCGGGTATCCATAGCTGATTTGCGACTTCCCGCAAAAGGAAAGCGACTGGAAAATCTATTGGTTTTCTTGTCGATTTTGCGACAGGCGTTGGCGCGGACGGGCCGTTTCGAATAGGGTGCATGGCTACGATCCGGCGAAAGCCGCGCCATGCGGCCGCAACGGCTACGGACCGGTCCATATCGAGGCCCGGCCATATTCAGGGAAGAGCGATCATGAGCGAACACGCGGCAGTCGACCAGGAAGCGTCAAACGCGCGGCGTGGGCGAGGCGCCAGCGGCGGAGCGGCGGCCAGGCGCGCGGCGCGCTCCGGCGGCGGCCCCGGCACGCAGCTCACCTACATCAAGCGCAAGATCAACGTCTATGAGGTGCTCAACGAAGAGGGCCTGGCGCTGATCGAGAAGAACACCGACACGGTGCTGGAAGAAATCGGCATCATTTTTCGCGATGACGCCGAAGCGCTGCAGCTTTGGAAAGAGGCGGGCGCCGACGTCAAGGGCGAGCGCGTGCATTTCCCGAAAGGTCTCTGCCGTTCGCTGCTGAAGACCGCGCCGTCCGTCTACACCCAGCATGCCCGCAATTCCGAGCGCTCGGTGCAGATCGGCGGCAATGCCACGGTGTTCGCGCCGGTCTACGGACCGCCCTTCGTGCGCGACCTCGACGGCGTCAGGCGTTATGCGACGATCGAGGATTTCCGGAATTTCGTGAAGCTCGCCTATATGGCGCCGTCGATCCACCATTCGGGCGGCACGGTGTGCGAGCCTGTCGACGTGCCGGTCAACAAGCGCCACCTCGACATGATCTACAGCCACATCAAATATTCCGACAAGCCGTTCATGGGCTCGGTGACCGCGCCGGAGCGCGCCGAGGACACGGTGGCCATGGCCAAGCTCGTCTTCGGCGACGATTTCGTCGAGAACAATACTGTGCTGACCAGCCTGATCAACGCCAACTCGCCGATGGTGTTCGACGAGACCATGCTGGGCGCGCTCAAGGTCTATTCGCGCCACAACCAGGCCTGCATCGTCACGCCGTTCATCCTGGCCGGCGCGATGAGCCCGGTGACGGTTGCCGGCACGCTGACGCAGGTCCTGGCAGAGGTGCTCGCCGGCGCATCGTTCACGCAGCTGATCCGGCCGGGCGCGCCGGTGCTGTTCGGCACCTTCGCCTCGTCGATCTCGATGCAGTCGGGCGCACCGACCTTCGGCACGCCGGAGCCGTCGCTGGTCTCCTATGGCGCGGCCCAGCTCGCACGCCGCCTCGGCCTGCCGTTCCGCACCGGCGGTTCGCTCTGCGCCTCGAAAATCCCGGACGCGCAGGCGGCCTATGAGAGCGCCAACACGCTGAACTCGACCATCCTGGCCGGCACCAATTTCGTGCTGCATTCGGCCGGCTGGCTCGAAGGCGGGCTGGCCTCCTGCTACGAAAAATTCATGATGGACATCGACCAGCTCGGCATGACGCAGAAATTCTCCGAGGGTGTCGACCTGTCGGAGAACGGCCAGGCGATGGACGCCATCCGCCAGGTCGGGCCGGGCAGCCACTATCTCGGCTGCGACCACACGCAGGCGAATTTCCAGACCGCCTTCTACCGCTCCAACATCGCCGACAACAATTCCTATGAGCAGTGGCTGGCCGAGGGGGAGAAGACCGCGCCGCAGCGCGCCAACGAACTCGCGCGCCGCTGGCTGGAAAGCTACGAGGCGCCGCATCTCGATCCGAGCATCGACGAGGCGCTGAAAGACTTCATCGCCAAGAAGAAGGGGTCGATGCCCGACGCCTTCACGTGAAAGGAGCCCGAGTCAGGCGGGGCTAAAGTCGCCAACATCATCCACAAGGAAGTCTGGCGGAGCGCGTTCTCCGATCCGGTCAAAAAGGAATGATCTTGTGCGCGGCATGATCGAGGAGATCACGGCCGCGCTTGGCGCCAATGGCCTCATCCTGCGTGGTGGCTTTGCCTTTGCGAACAGCGACGAGGCACCTGATGGCGTCTCGGGCGCGCCGGCAAAGTCCGTACTGCTGGTGGGGCAGGCGGGGGCGGATCCTTGGCCGCATTTCCTGCGCTGGCGCAAGCAGCAGCCACGGCAAATCGCCAATCCGCTCGACACCTGGTCGCGCCAGGTGATCGGCGCGGTGGCGGAGGCATTTGGCGCACGCGCGGTTTCGCCCTCGGACAGGCCTTATCTGCCGTTCCAGCGATGGGCGATACGGGCGGAGGGGCTGAAGCCGTCGCCGCTCGGCATCCTCATGCACCCGCAATACGGGCTTTGGCATGCCTATCGCGGCGCGCTGCTGTTTGAGGACGAGATCGCGCTTCCGGAGCATGACGAGGCGATCCATCTTTGCGACAGCTGTGTCGAGAAACCGTGCTTGAAATCCTGTCCGGTCGACGCTTATTCCGCGGAAGGGTTCGCCCACCAGGCCTGCCTGACGCATGTGCGGGGAGCGAATGGCGGGCCGTGCCGCGGCGGCGGTTGCCTGGACCGCAATGCCTGCCCCTATGGCACGTCCTATCGCTATCCTCCCGAAGTCCAGGCCTTCCACATGGCTGCGTTTGCACGCCTGTAGATCCAGGCGGCATGCCGCACGAAATCTTGAACGCTCCGGCTTGGTTGCGCCTTGCCCATCCGCCCGGCGCCGATATGTATCGCTCGACACTCAGCGGAGCAGGCGATGACGAAGCAGGACCTTCAGATCAAAACTGGGGATGGCATTGCCAAGGCAGGGCTGTTCCGCCCGGCGGACGCTTCTCGAGCCAAGGCCGGCGTGGTGCTCTATATGGATGCGTTCGGGCCACGGCTGGCGCTCGACGGCATGGCCGAGCGGCTGGCGAACGAAGGTTATTCGGTGCTGGTACCCGACCTGTTCTATCGCAATGCACCCTACGGACCCTTCGATGCAAAGACCGCTTTTTCCGTGGAGCATACCAAGACGGCGCTGACGGCGCTGATCAGCGGCACGACGCAGGAGATGACGATCCGCGACAGCGGCGCCTTCCTTGATGCGCTCATCGCGGAAGGCGTCACCGGGCCGGTCGGGGCAATCGGCTACTGCATGGGCGGCGCACGGGCGCTGAACGCGGCCGCGAGCTACCCCGATCGCATCGCCGTGGCAGCGAGCTTCCATGGCGGCAATCTGGCCAGCGACGCCGCCGACAGCCCGCATCGCAAGGCGGCCTCGATCAAGGCGCGTATCTATGTCGGCACGGCTGGCATCGACAGGAGTTTCCCGCCGGAACAGTCGGCGCGGCTGGAGGAGGCGCTCAGAGCAGCGGAAGTCGACCATACGATCGAGAATTATGTCGGCATGGCGCATGGCTGGTGCGTGCCGGACCACAGTGTCTTTGACGCTGCCGGCGCGGAGCGGCATTGGAAACGGCTGACCACCCTGTTTGCGGAAACGCTCGGGTAGGACTGCTCCCAAAAAAATCTTTGCATCACCCCAAGGATCAGCCATTAGCCTTCGTCCAACAGGCAAATGATGGCGATGATGCTGGATGAGAGCGAAGCCTCCGACGCCGAACTGATCGGGCGGGCGAAGGGCGGAGACAGGGGGGCTTTCGGCACATTGCTGGAGCGTCACTACGACTTCGTCTATCGCGCCGCCTATCGCTGGTGCGGCAAGAAGGCGGATGCCGAAGACATCGCCCAGGAAGTCTGCGTGCGGCTCGGCAAGGCGATCCGCGACTATCGCGGCGGCGGCGCCTTCACGACATGGCTCTATTCCGTGACGATGAACGCCGCGCGCGACATGATGCGCAAGAGCGCGCGCGAGACGGTCAAGACCGAGGCCTACGGCGTTCATGCGCTGATTTCCGGCGAGGCCTTGGCCGAGAGCGAGGATCCCGCCGAGGCGCTGTGGGCAGCGGTGCGGCAGTTGCCGGACAAGCAGCGCGACGCGGTGCTGCTGGTCTATGGCGAGGGATTGAACCACGCGGCCGCCGCGGAGGCGATGGCGATCTCGGAGACGACGGTTTCCTGGCACATCCATGAAGCGAAGAAACGGCTGAAGACGCTGATGCGTTCGGCCGGGGAAGTGTGACCATGGTTGACGACAACGAACTCAGCAAACTGCGCGGCATCAGGGCGCCGGCGCCTGGCGAAAGCGCGAAGGCTCGCGCCTTCGAAGCCGCCATGCGCGCCTATGATCAGGAAAATATTTCCGCCGTCACCCAAGGATCGGCTGGCGGTCTTCGTCTCACAGAGCGAGCACAAAAGCTCTGGAGCGAGATCATGCAAAAGAAACTCATTGCCACGCCGGCCCTTGCCGGGCTCGTCGCCCTGCCGATCGCCGGATACGCCACCTTTCACCTCCTGAGGGAACAGCCGCCTGAATTCGGCGGCGACGAGAAGATCACCGAGACGCTGGCCGACAAGCCGGCGACCGTGAAGCCGTTGGCCAAGCAGGCGCCGGGAGATCAGGCGGTCAACGGGCCGCTTGCAACGAGCTTGCCGGAGAAAGACAAGAAGGCGGACGCGGATGTGGAAAGCCGCGATGCGACGGATGCCCTTGTGGCACCGGCATCGCCGCCGAAATCCGAACCCACTGTTGCTGGAGGTTTGGCGCAGCAGAATGCGCAGGGACAGGTTGCGCCGGCTGAACCGGCACCGGCGCGGAGCGGCGGCCAAAGAGTAATCATGTCCTTGACGCCACCTCCACAGGCAGATGGCACCACGTCACGGATCGCCCGCATGCCTGCCGCCGAGTCCAAGCTGATGACGCCGCAACAACCTGCCACCGCACCGGCCGATCAGATCGCGCCGCATGAGGAAAACCGCGACCGCGTCCAGGATTTCAAGACCAATCCGGTGCATGCGGCCCTTGAAGACCCGGTCTCGACCTTTTCGATCGATGTCGACACCGCCTCCTATTCCTTCGTGCGCAGTTCGCTGAAGCAAGGCTTCGTGCCGCAGGCCGACACGGTGCGCGTCGAGGAGATGATCAACTACTTCCCCTATGACTGGAAGGGTCCGGACTCCGCCACGACGCCATTCAACTCGACCGTCAGCGTCATGCCGACGCCGTGGAACACGCACACCAAGCTCATGCACGTCGCCATCAAGGGGTTCGACATCAGGCCGACCGAACAGCCCAAGGCCAATCTGGTGTTCCTGATCGACGTCTCGGGCTCGATGGACGAACCGGACAAGCTGCCGCTGCTCAAGTCTGCGTTCCGGCTGCTGGTCAGCAAGCTGAAGGCTGACGACACCATCTCGATCGTCACCTATGCGGGCGATGCCGGCACCGTGCTGGTGCCGACGAAAATTGCCGAGAAGGACAAGATCCTCAATGCCATCGACAATTTGCAGCCGGGCGGCTCGACCGCCGGCGAGGCCGGCATCAAGGAAGCCTACAAGCTTGCCCAGCAGTCCTTCATCAAGGATGGCGTCAACCGCGTGATGCTTGCCACCGACGGCGACTTCAATGTCGGTCAGACCGATGATGACGACCTGAAGCGGCTGATCGAGCAGGAGCGCAAGACCGGGGTTTTCCTGTCGGTGTTCGGCTTTGGCCGCGGCAATCTGAACGATGAGATGATGCAGACCATCGCTCAGAACGGCAACGGTACGGCCGCCTATATCGATACGCTGGCCGAGGCCGAAAAGGTCCTGGTCGAGGATGCCTCCTCGACGCTGTTCACCATCGCCAAGGACGTGAAGATCCAGGTCGAGTTCAATCCCGACAAGGTTTCGGAATACCGGCTGATCGGCTACGAGACCCGGGCGCTGAATCGCGAGGATTTCAACAATGACCGCGTCGATGCCGGCGATATCGGCTCTGGCCATTCGGTCACCGCGATCTACGAGATCACGCCTAAGGGCGGCGGCGGCGAGCAGATCGATCCGCTGCGCTACGGGCAGGCGGGGGTGAACAATGGCGGCGTCGCCAATGCGGACGAGTATGCCTTCGTCAAGATCCGCTACAAGCTGCCGAACGAAGACGTCTCGAAGCTGATCACCACGCCGGTGACCTCGGCCAACGAGGTCGCGTCCTTCGACCAGGCCAGCACCGACCAGCGCTTCTCCGTCGCCGTCGCGGCCTTCGGCCAAAAACTGCGCGACGAGGATGCGACCGCGAAGTTCGGCTACGACAAGATCATGGAGATTGCCACCGCCGCCCGAGGAGCCGACCCGTTTGGGTACAGGTCCGAGTTCCTTTCGCTTGTGCGCCTTGCCTCGGCGCTGGGCGGTAACCGGTAGTGGCAATACAGCCGGTTCCTTTCAGACGGGGGTCGTTCTGATACGGGGAACCGGCTACGGGCGGGTGAGGCAGGCCGGCGAGGGGTTCATTCCCTTGCCGGCCTTTTTTCGGTTGCGCCACGGTCTTGCGCCAACCATTCTGGCGGGGGAGGCAGAACCATGAAGAAACGCGTTGTTCTGGTGCGGCACAGCGACGAACCCGCTGACGATCGTGTGTTCGCCTATCTCTCACAAAACGGTTACGAGCCTGTGTTGCGTCGAGCCTATGCAGGAGAGACGTTGGATGCCGATGAAGGTGTCGCAGGCGGCGTCGTCTACGGCGGCATGTACAATGTCTACGACACGTCGCTGCATCCGTTCTTGCTGGATGAGTACCGATTTATCGACTTCTGCATGAATGCCGATATCCCCTTGCTCGGCATCTGCCAGGGCGCGCAGGAGATAGCCTGGCATCGCGGTGCCCAAGTCGGTCCGCCGACAAGCGGGGTGCATGAATTTGGCTGCTATCCACTTTATCCGACCGCGGGAGCCGAAGATTTCCTGCCCGCGCCGATCCATGTGACACAGTCACACTGGCATGGCTTCGAATTGCCGAAGGGCGCACAGCACCTTGCCTCGAGCGACCTGTTTCCCAATCAGGCTTTCCGTATCGGCGACAAGGTCTACGGTCTGCAATTCCATGCGGAAGTCACACCGACCGGTTTTGGGCGCGTGCAGAACCGTCCTGGCGCGAACTATGACAAGCCGGGCGCACAGACGCGCGAGGAGCAGGACCATCTCATGAGCCTGCACGATGCAGAGCAAGCCGCCTGGTTCAATGGCTTCCTGCGGACGCTTTTTCCGCCATTGATTTAGCTGCCTTCGAGAAGGGTGATGCCGTTGGGTTGGCACTATCTGCCGGATCGTTAAATTGCGCTCGATTTCCGGTACCGGATCGCAACTCCCCTCACGTTACACCGGCGATGTCTACGGGGCTTGAGGGAGCCGGAATTGCAGATCAGGACTATCGCCAACTCGACACCGCCGGCACGAGACGCTTCGGCGGTTTCATCGGCCCCATCATCCGAATCCAGACGCATCAGCGATGACGTCGCACAGGCGCGCAACACCGCCATGTCGGCGCTGACCAACGACCGCTTCCGCGTCATGCTGGAGCAGATCACCGACCCGGTTTCATCCGGCGCGCTGATGACGATGCACGGCGACAATGTGGTCGATTTCAAGTCGGCGCAGTCGAGCTACGCCGACAACAGCGAATAATCGAACCCGATAAAGTCAGGCCCGGCTGCGGCGACGCTCGCGGCGGGCTTCGCTGGTCTCGGCGGTGTTTTGCGTCGCCACCTTGTTGCGCATCGGGCCGATGCGCTCGACAATTTTCTCAACTGTCGGACGATCCGCCTTGGTATGCGCATCGAGCGCCTTGCGCATCGCGGCAAGGTGCTGGAACGAGGTGCCGCAGCAGCCGCCGACAATCTTGGCGCCGGCATCGACGGCGAGACGGACATAATCGGCCATCAGTTCCGGCGTGCCGGAATAGTGGATCTCGGCGCCACGGAATTCGGGAATGCCGCAATTGCCCTTGACGATCACCGTCGCCTCCGGCTTCGCGTCGGTCATATCGAGCAGCGAGGCGAGGATATCGGAAGCGCCGACGCCGCAATTGGCGCCAACGCCGAGCGGCGATTGCGACAAGCCGTCGGTGACGCCGTGGATGTCTTTCGGCAGCAGGCCCATCATGGTGCGGCCGGCGGTGTCGAACGAGCCGGTGTAGGTGTAGGGCAGGCCGACACGGATCGCCGCTTCGGCGGCGGCGCGGATCTCGTCGGGCGCCGACATGGTTTCGATCCAGGCGACTTCGGCGCCGCCGTCCTTGAGACCCTCGATCTGCTCGGCGAAGGCGTCGACCGCTTCGTCATAGGTCATGGCGCCAAGCGGCATCAGCAATTCGCCGGTCGGGCCGACGGAGCCGGCGACGATCACCTTGCGGCCGGCCTTGTCGGCGACAGCACGGGCGATCTCGGCGGCGCGCTTGTTCAGCGCATGCACGCGGTCCTGCGCATGATGCAGCTTCAGCCGGTGACGGGTGCCGCCGAAGGAGTTGGTGAGGATGATGTCGGCGCCGGCATCGACGAAGTTCTGGTGCAGGCTGGTGATGGTGTCGGGCGCCGTCTCGTTCAGCAGCTCTGGCGCCTCGCCGGCTTCCAGACCCATGGCGAACAAATTGGTGCCGGTGGCGCCATCGGCCAGCAGCACGCCTTTTTCAGCCAGCAGCGCATCGATCGGGTTGGTCGTCGTCATTGGATTGGCTTTCGTGTTTCGAATTCGAATAAGGATATAAAGAAGTCTTTATGTCTAGTCAATGAAATAGCGGTGAGCCCGTCGGTAGCAATTGCTGGCGGCGATGGGCCCGCTCACGGCGTGGCTGTGATCAGACAATGCCTGACGGGAACGCCATGCCGGCCAGATTGCGCGCGAAGCTTGCTGCCTCATGCGGGTTGATGTCGGCGGCTCGGATCAGATTGTCGAAGTGCCGGGTCAGCGCCTGGACCGGCTGTGTGGCGTTCAGCACCACATACATGTCGCCGACATAGATGGCGGCGCGATAAGGACCGAAGATGGTGAGCGGGATCGAATAGCGCATGCGGCCGTCATAGAGAAACAGGCGGAAGGTCGGGTAGAGATCGTCAAGCAGCGTCGCCATATGGGCGAGCTGCTGCCGGCGGTCAGCCTCCGGAAAGCGGTCCCAGACGCCTAGGCCGCGCGCGAAAATCTCCAGCGTGTGGCGCGGCATGCAGACTTCCATGTCGGTTTCCGGGCGCCGGTTGTATTCGATGCGGTATTGCGTCTCGCTGGCCTGCGCCAGACGGCTCCTGTTGGTGATATTGGCCTCATAGTCGACCAGCGCACGCGTGCGCAGGAGGTCGGGAATGCCGGCCGGCACATAGCGGATCTTGGTGCCCGCGGCCTCGGCGAACCATTTGGCGAGCAGCGTTCGGTCGAAACCGTCGGGTGCCTCCTCGATCTCCAGGCTTTCGCGGATTTCACCGGTGACGCCTTCGTCCTGGCTTAAGCCCAGCAGCCAGTCGAGCGACACCTTGAATTCGGCGGCGATGTTGAGCAGCGTCTCGGCCCGCGGCAGGCGCGTCGTGGCGCCCGACATCAGCTGCGACAATGCCGAGCGATCGATGCCGACAGCGGTCGCGAAAGCCGACTGGTTGAGGTCGGAGCGTGTCAGGAGCAGCTTCAGACGCTCCCGAAAGATTGCTGACAGGTCCCGTTTGTCCATCGCTGCACTCCGCGAATCAGGAGGAAAAATTTGCGCCAAAGCGGCCGAACCGGCGTCTCAGGCGTAAATGAATCCGTAGTGCTGTTTACAATGTATAACATATGCGGTCAAAAATGCGCAATGGCAACATTTTGTACACTTTGTCTCGTTGAGTGGAATCGCTTCTCCTGACACTATGCTGTCAGGAACCATTGGGGGTTCCGGCGACTGAGGGGCAGTGGTCGATAGCATGACAGGCAAGAGCATCAAGCGACGCAACGCACCGGCCATCGAATGGCCAACCGTGGTCCTCGCATTCTTCTGTTACGGAACATGGCTCGCCATCGGTGTCCTGCTCTGGCCGTCTTATCCCATCCTGGCACTCGCCATCCTTGGCTTTATCCTGGCACTGCAGTCGTCGATCATGCACGAAGTCCTGCATGGCCATCCGACGCGCAGCGCATCGATCAACGAGGCCTTCGTCTTCCTGCCGATCGGTCTGGTCTGGCCGTTCCGCCGCTTCAAGACGCTTCACTTGCGCCACCACGCCGATGAGCGGCTAACCGATCCACTCGACGATCCGGAAAGCTACTATCAGGCGCTGTGGCATCATGACGACTTGCCGCCGAGGATGAAGTTCCTGCTCAAGATCAACAACACGATGGTCGGCCGTTTCTTCCTCGGTCCCTGGCTGTCCTGCATCGGCTTCTTCATCGACGACGCCAAGCGTATGATTGCCGGCGACAAGGCGATCCGTAAAGCCTGGCTGCTGCATGCGGTCGGCCTCGCCATCGTGGCGCCGATCGTGCAGTTCGGCTTCGGTATTCCGCTGTGGCTCTACATTCTGGCGCCGGTCTGGCTCGGCCAGTCGCTGATCGCGATCCGCACTTTCGCCGAGCATCAATGGTCCGAGCATCCGGAAGGCCGCACGGTCATCATCGAGCGCTCGCCATTGTCGTTCCTGTTCCTCAACAACAATCTGCACTTCGTCCACCACAAGACCCCGACGGTGGCCTGGTACAGACTGCCTCAGCTGTTCCGCGAGCGTCGTGACGAATGGCTGCGGATGAACAATGGCTATGCCTACGCCAATTATTTTGCGCTGATCAAAGCCTATGCCTTCAAGGCCAAGGAGCCGATCGTGCACCCGGTGCTGCGGCGTGCGCCGGAGCCGGGCAGGGCATTCAAGCCGCGTATCCGGGCGCGCAACATCAATGGGCTCGGCACCGCGCCGGTGCCCGCCGAGCCGCCCAAGGAATGAATTCTTTTGCGGCAGCCCTGGGCTGCCTGCTAGACTGGCTATGGTCAGTTGCCTTCTGCCCCAGACATAGTGGTCGGATACCGGCATGAGTGAATTGGTTGCGGCCTTGCCGATGTATGACTGGCCGGAAGTGCGTGGCGAAGTCGACGCGCAGTGGGCAGGGTTGCGCGATGTCTTCCGGCAGAGGGGCATCGACGCGCCGTCGACGATCGTTCGTCGCAATGGCGAGTTGCCGACGGTACTGGGCGGCATCCGCGACGCCGAGGGAAAACTGATCGCGCCGGATCCGGCGACATTGCCTGCGGACGAGCTTGATTTCCATAAATTATGGCTGCATCCGGCGCTCCTCTTCGCGCAAACCTGCTGGGGTCCGATGGAGCTTGGCCTGTCCCGTCATGTGCAGGTGGTCGGCCAGCCGAGCTACGACGCCTATGAGGGCGGGCAGGGCGAGCTTTATTCCAGCGCGCTGGTGATGCGGACAGGTGAAGGGCCGGAAGTGCGATCGCCGGCGGATGGCAAGGCCTTGCTGCCGCTCGATCTGATCCGCGGCAAGCGCTTCACCTTCAACAGTCTCGATTCCATGTCGGGCATCATCGCGCTGACGCGTGATCTGCACGCGGCTGGCGAAAGCCTCGATATCTTTTCCTCGCGCAGTGAAAGCGGCGGCCATCGCGGCTCGATCGTCACTGTGGCCGAGGGCAGGGCGGATATCGCGGCGATCGACTGTGAAAGCTGGGCGCTGGCGCAGCGTTTCGAGCCGGCGGCGCGCAAGGTCGTGATCGTCGGCTGGACGGCACGGCGCAAGGGCCTGCCCTTCATCACCGCCAGGACAACACCGGAAAAAACGATCAAAGCAATGCGTGAGGCCCTTGTAGGGTTAGCCGAGCAGCCTCGCATCCAACGGGTAGGTTGAGAGCTGCTCGTTGCCGGTCTCGGTGATCAGGATCTGCTCTTCGATCTTGACGCCCTCGCGGCCGCCGAGCCTGCCGATATAGCTTTCGACACAGAGCACCATGCCTGGCTCCAGAACGCCATCCGGCGTGTCCGGAGTCCAGTCGCTGGCATGCGGCAAGGTCGGGTATTCGTCGGCAAGGCCGACGCCGTGATAGAGCACGCCATAGCGGGTCGGGAAGCAGTCTCCCGGCGGTACCGCCGAGCGGTCGACAAGGTTTCGGAACGAGATGCCGGGACGTATCAATCCGGTGTTGTGCTGGATCTGATCGGCGGCGATACGGAAGAGGTCGCGCTGTTCGTTCGAAGGTTCTGCATCGCCGCACAGCCAGGTGCGCGACAGGTCGGCGCAGAAGCCGTAGGGCCCGATCAGGTCGGTATCGAAGGCGACGAGGTCGCCCGCCTCGATCTCGCGCGAGGAGCATTCCTGGAACCATGGATTGGTGCGCGGCCCCGAGGCCAGCAGCCGCGTCTCGATCCATTCGCCACCGCGCGCAATGTTGCCGCGATGCAGTTCCGCCCACAGTTCGTTCTCGGAGATACCGGGCGTCAATGCCTGTTCCATCTCGCCCATCGCGGCCTCGCAGGCAACGATGGCGCGGCGCATGGCGAGGATTTCGTCAGGCGATTTGATCAGCCGCGCGTTTTCCATCACCGCTTCGCCATTGCCGATCGAAATACCGAGGCGAGCGAGTTCCTCGACACCCTCCGGATCGAGGTGGTCGACGGCGATGCGGTTGTTGCCGCCGCCATGTTGCCTGACCAGGTCGGCGATGCCGGCGGCCCAGCGGCGAACCTTTTGTTCGGTCAGCTCGCCGCTGTAGAGATAAATCCACGACACCGCCGGCCGCACCTCGTCGACGACACCGGAATGGTCGGACAGATGCTCGCAGGAAAAATAGTCGAACAGCACCACAGGACCTTCGGTGGCAACGAAACAATGCCGCGTCGGGTTGTGCGCGACCCATAGCTGCATGTTGGTCGAGTCGGTCGCATAGCGGATGTTGACCGGATCGTAGAGCAGGGCGCCGGCATAGCCACGGCGCTTCAACTCGGCGCGGATGCGTTCCAGCCGGTATTGGCGCATCGCCGGCAGGTCTGGCGCGGCAATGCCTGCCGCTGCCCATTCAGCCTCTGCCTGGGCGCCATAGCCCAGCAGATGCTGGTTGAGTGAAGCCGCCTTCTGGCGGGAGGCGTCGCGCAGGGCCTCGATCGAGCCCGGCTCGAAGGGCATGATCTTACGGTGGCGGCCGAAGCCGCCTTTTGGCCCCGCGCTGTCCATGGTCGAACCTCAGGTCCGCATCTTCTCGCCGCTCGGGTCGAACGGCGCCTCGACATTGATGCGCGCCGGCCGGCGGTGTCCGAGGATCTCGATCTCGAACAGCCCTGCGCTTTCGTCCTCGGCAAGGGCTGCCGGCACATAGCCTTGCGCCATCGACTTCTGGACATAGTGGGCATAGCCGCCCGACGTCACCCAGCCGACCACGCGCCAGTCGCCATCGACAATGCCGCGCACGGCGGAAGCGCCTTCCGCGGCCTTGGAGCCACGCACTTCCTTGCCCTTGTCGTCGAAGCGCGGTGCGCCGTAGCCGTGCGGCTTTTCCACCGTGCCAAAATCCTTGCTGACCTTGGCCCAGATCGGCTCGTCGCCCATCACGTCGGCATCGGCGGCATCGACGATGAAGGAGACACGGCGCAGTTTTGGCCCCTCAGCCTGTTCCTTGGCGGCGGCCTCGCGGCCGATGAAGTCGTTCTTCTCCAGCTTGATGAAGCGGTCCATCGAACCTTCGAACGGCCCGTAGATCGGGCGCAGTTCGCGGAACCAGGTCGGGAAGTTCTTTTCGAGGCGCATGGAAAGCAGGGCGCGCATGCCGAAATCGACCAGGCCAAATTCCTC
Source organism: Mesorhizobium sp. B1-1-7 (assembly GCF_006442705.1). Taxonomy (NCBI): domain Bacteria; kingdom Pseudomonadati; phylum Pseudomonadota; class Alphaproteobacteria; order Hyphomicrobiales; family Phyllobacteriaceae; genus Mesorhizobium; species Mesorhizobium sp. B1-1-7. The sequence continues at coordinate 77,120 of NZ_VFWQ01000023.1, forward strand.
GCCGGCGTCCTTGATCGCCTTATAGACCAGCCGCTCATAGGCCGGCGCCATCCATATCTCGTAGCCGAGATCGCCGGTGTAGGTGATGCGGTTGACCATGCAGGGCGCGCCGCCGACCGCCATCTCGCGGAAATCCATGAAGCGGAAGGCTTTGGTCGAGATGTCGACATCGACCAGCTTCTGCAGCAAGTCGCGGGATTTTGGCCCGGCGATCGACAGGCCGACCAGCGTCTGGTCGAAGCGGTGTATCCGCACCTCTGACCCCCTTGGGCCATCTTTCGGCAGGTGCTTCTCGAACCAGCGCATGTGGTATTTCTGCGCGGCCGACGAGCCCCAGATCATGAAGCGGTCGTCTCCCGCCTTGGCGATGGTGAAGTCGCCGATCAGCTTGCCGAATTCGTTGATCATCGGGGTGAGCACGATGCGGCCGGTTTTCGGCATGCGGTTGGTCATCAGCCGGTTGAGGAATTCTTCCGCGCCCGGGCCCGAAACTTCGTATTTAGCGAAATTGGCGATCTCGGTGACGCCGACGCGCTCACGCGTGGCGCGCACTTCCTCGCCGATCGGACCGAAATCGCTGGAGCGGTGGAAGGAAACGATATCCTTGGGCTCCTTGCCTTTCGGTGCGAACCAGAGCGGCGTTTCCAGACCCCAGCTATCGCCCATGACGGCGTTGTTGGCCAGCATCGTGTCGTAGAGCGGGGTCGTCTGTGCCGGACGTGCCGCCGGCAGTTCCTCGTTGGGGAAGCGGATGGAGAAGCGGCGAGAATAGTTTTCGCGCACCTTGGCGTTGGTGTAGCGCAGGCCGGCCCACTCGCCGAAGCGGGCGACATCCATGCCCCAGACGTCGAAGCCGGGATCGCCATGGACCATCCAGTTCGACAGAGCGAGACCGACGCCGCCACCCTGGCTGAAGCCGGCCATGACGGCGCAGGCGCACCAGAAATTGGTCAGGCCCTGCACCGGGCCGACCAGCGGGTTGCCGTCGAGCGCGAAGGTGAAGGGGCCGTTGATGATCTGCTTGATGCCAGCCTTTTCGATGCCGGGGAAATGCTTGAAGCCGATCTCCAGCGACGGCGCGATGCGGTCGAGATCGGGCGGCAGCAGTTCATGGCCGAAATCCCAGGGCGTGTTGACCGGCGACCACGGCTTGCAGGCTTTTTCATATGTGCCGAGCAGGATGCCGTTGCGCTCCTGGCGGGTGTAG